>JBASLQ010000288.1:0-12105 GCA_049656425.1 Sedimentibacter sp. | reverse complement strand
CCATTCTTAAAGCTGACATGCGTCCCGGAATTGAATTTTCCTTAGTGTCAGGAATCATTAAAATACTTATATCTGTTGGGTCTTCATCATCCTTAGTTATTACACCTGTATACACTAAATTTTGATCAATTTTTACATTTGTTTCAAAAAATATTTTTTTTGGGCTACCAGATTCATTAATTTTAATGTGGTACACTCCAGGTGCAAATTGAATATATCTTGTGAATCCTCCCATTTTCAAGTTCTCTGAAATAATTATTTCATTAATCTGTACATCTAACGGAGCATCTTCATAAGTGTTTAGTACACGAAAATATGATTTTTTGCAGTAGCAGCTTCCTAATTGCATTAAATCAGCATTTTTAAAATAATCTAAATATCCGTTTATATACGGATATTTGGCGTAAGTATTTATGTTGCTTTCAAAATTATATGGATTCATAATTTCACCCCTTTTCATGTAATATTATATGAAAAGAGGTGCTAAATGTTCTGCTGACTAATTAAAGGTTTCAGGAAATTGAATAAAGAGATGCAACGCATCTCTTTATTAGTTATTTTGAATGATGTCACTATTTTACAACAATATTAAATATTTTCCCTGGTACATAAACTTCTTTAACTATTGTTTTTCCTTCAACATATTTATTGATGCTTTCATCATTGATTGCTAATTGTCTTGCGGTTTCCAAGTCAGCATCATTTGGCAATGTAATTTTTCCTCTTACTTTTCCGCTTATCTGAACCGGCAATTCAATAATTTCATCAATTGTTTTGTCTTCATCCCATTCCGGCCAGCTTGCTTCATTAAGCATTCCTCCAAAATTTTGTTCTTCCCAAATTTCTTCAGTGATGTGAGGAGCTACTGGATTTAACAATCTAATGAATGTTTTCAGCTCATCTTTAGTAGTGAATCCATCATTGAATATTTCATTTACAAAGCTCATCATTGCAGCAATTGCTGTATTGTATTTCATAGCTTCATAATCTTCGCTGACTTTTTTAATTGTTTTGTTCATTAATGTTATATGTTTATTAGAATATTCTTTTTCATCTGTAAGCATTTCCTGCATTTTCCAAACTCTGTCAAGGAATCTCTTACATCCCTTTACGCTGGAATCATTCCATATAGCATATTTTTCATAATCTCCAATAAACATAATGTATGTTCTTAAAGTATCTGCACCAAATTCATCTATTATATCGTTAGGATTTACAACATTGCCTCTAGACTTAGACATTTTTTCTCCGTCTGAACCAAGTATAAGTCCTTGTGCTGTTCTTTTTGCATATGGTTCACTAAATGGAACTGCTCCTATGTCATACAGGAATCTGTGCCAGAATCTTGAATAAATCAGATGTCTTGTAACATGTTCCATACCGCCGTTATACCAGTCAATTGGTCCCCAGTAGTTTAAGCTTTCCTGAGAAGCTATTGCATCATGATTGCTTGGATCCATGTATCTTAAGAAATACCATGATGAACCTGCCCATTGTGGCATTGTATCTGTTTCTCTTTTTGCATCTCCACCGCAAACAGGACATTTAACATTAACCCATTCCTCAATATTTGCAAGAGGTGATTCTCCTGTTTCAGTAGGTTGATAATTTTCAACATCAGGCAACAGTAAAGGTAAATCTTCTTCAGGTACAGGAACCATGCCGCAATGAGGGCAATGAATTATTGGAATTGGCTCTCCCCAGTATCTTTGTCTATTGAATGCCCAATCTTTCATTTTGTAATTTGTTTTTCTTTCGCCTAATTTATTTTTCTGCAAATAATCAATAATTTTAGCAATTGCTTCTTTAACACGCAAGCCGTTCAGCATGCCGGAATTTACCATTACACCGTCTTCAACATCTGTGAACGCTTCTTCTTCAATGTTGCCGCCTTCTATTACTTCAACTATTGGAATATCAAATTTCTTCGCAAATTCCCAGTCTCTGGTATCATGTCCTGGAACAGCCATAATTGCTCCAGTTCCATAACCCATCATTACATAATCAGCAACCCAAACAGGAACTTCTTCACCCGAAACTGGATTTATTATTTTTAATCCTTTTATTTCAACACCAGTTTTGTCTTTTGCAAGCTGAACTCTTTCAAATTCAGTTTTCTTTTTAGACATTTCTTGATATTCATGAATTTCATTTAAGTTAGTTATTCTCGATGCATATTTTTCAAGATATGGATGTTCCGGAGCAATAACCATGAATGTTACTCCGTACAATGTATCTGGTCTTGTTGTAAATACTCTTAAATTATCATCTGCATCCTTTAATTTAAAGTCAACTTCAGCACCGTAAGAACGACCTATCCAGTTTTCCTGTTCAAGTTTTATTCTAGGAAGAAAATTGACTTCATTAAGTCCATCAAGCAACTTGTCAGCATACTCTCTAATTTTCAAAAACCAGACATCTTTTTCCATCTGCACTACTTCGCTGCCGCAACGGTCGCAAACACCATTTTGTGACTCTTCGTTTGCAAGAACAACCTTGCATTTGTTGCAGAAGTTTACATATGATTTATCTTTAAATGCCAAGCCATGTTTGAACAATTGTACAAATATCCATTGTGTCCATTTATAATAATTTGGATCTGTTGTATCTACAGTTCTTGACCAATCAAAAGAATATCCTGCTGCTTTTAATTGAGCTGTAAAAACTTTAATATTGTCATCGGTTACTTTTCTTGGATGTTTGCCCGTTTGCATTGCATAGTTTTCAGTAGGAAGTCCAAATGCATCCCATCCAATTGGAAACAATACATTAAATCCTTCTAATCTTCTTTTTCTTGAAATAACTTCAAGTGATGTGTATGCACGAATATGACCAACATGCAGACCTACTCCGGATGGATACGGAAATTCTACCAGGCCATAAAATTTCTTTTTTTCAGAATTATCTTGTGCTTTAAATGTTTCATTTTTCTCCCATATTTCTTGCCATTTTTTCTCAATGGATTGTGGATTGTATGATTTCATTTTGTTCCTCCATAATATTTTTTGATGTATATTTTTTGCGTGACATACCTCGCAACGTCGTATGTAGCGCGGGGCATATCGCAGTCTCGAACACAAATTTTTTCACTCGCTGTCGCTCGAAAAAATTGGGTTAGGGCATATCGTAGTCTCGTTCACCAATTTACTTGCTCACTATCGTTCGCATAAATTGGGAACTCGTTGCGTTTGACCTACCGCAATTTTTATCTTCGCTGTCGCTCGAAAAAATTGGGTTAGGGCATAAAAAAAAGTCTCCCCCTGCTGGGACGAAGACTATCCGCGGTACCACCCAAATTAGGCATTAAGCCTCACTCTTTATTTTAACGGGAATGCCGTTTGAAACTACATATCGCTTCAAATACTCATGGACGAGTTCAGTTTTCATATTGCTGTATTTCACCAACAAACAGCTCTCTTAAAATATGTACAAACCTACTACTTCCAGTCACAGTAATATATTTACTTTTAATTGCATTATACCAGAACCGGATTTTTATTGCAATAATAAATTGTAAACTTTTACAAAAAAAAGGCAATATCAATGTATTTCTTGCCTTTTTCTGATTTTTAAATAATATTTTTCTTTTTTTATATGTCATTCTAATAAAAAAGCATTATTGTTGCTCTTTTAAACAACTTCTGCCGCATCTGTGTCTGTGACATTCATCTTTGTTGCAAAATTCGTCTCCATCACAAAGTTTATAATCTCCGCCTTCTATTCTAAGTATTTTTCCATTTACAAGAGATTCTGCAAGCTTTTTTCTTGCATCGCTGTAAATACCTTGAACAGTTGTACGGGCTACGTTCATCTGGCCGGCGCACTCTTCTTGAGATAATCCTTCCAAATCAATAAGCCTTATTGTTTCATATTCATCAACAGTCATATTTACAAAATACTCTCCTTGAGCTGGAGAATCTAAAGGTCCAAATCGGCTGCTGTCTGGCAAGCAGCATACTTTTCTCCATTTTCTAGGTCTAGGCATAATTTTATTTACCTCATTTCATAGTTATGTGAATAAAAATGTATTGCTTCTGCCCCTCGTACTGCTGATAAACCAATTTCACAAGTACCTGTACAATTAGCTGTGCATACTACACACATGCCAGAAAAATCAGAAACATTTTCCGGCGTCCTCATTTTAGTATGAGTTAAAGTGCTTCCTAATGATGGACTGTAAGACATAGTTACCTCCAAGTTTTTGACATATGTCATATTATAATTCTATTATACCACTTTTATAACATATATCAAATATTATTAATTTAATTTTTTAAAACAAATCTATATTTAATAATAATTCTGTAAATATCCATAATAAACTTGAAAACAAAAAATGCTCATGCTATAATTAATAAACTTCATGAGGGAGTAGTTTGCACGTAAGTGTTGTAAGTCAACATAATGATCAATAGATCTGGCTTGCATTAAATAACGAGACTCATGCATTGCTTTAGCATGCATGAGTCTTTAATTTTGTTAACTAAGGAGAAATTATGGGTGCAATTACATTGCTATTTACATCAATAGGTTTATCAATGGATGCTTGTGCAGTATCTATTTCAAATGGTATGTGTTTTGGAAATATATATAAAAAACAAATTTTATCAACGGCATTTGCCTTTGGATTTTTTCAGGCTTTTATGCCAATGCTAGGCTTCCTGGTAGGTTCCACATTCAGCAAAACAATTACATTTTTAGATCATTGGATTGCACTTATTTTACTTGGATTTATTGGCGGAAAAATGATTGTAGAAGCAGTAAAAGAACTTAAATATCCGGAAGCATGCTTAACCAGCGCGAAATACCTTACATTTAAAACTTTATTTTTACAGGCAATAGCAACCAGCATTGATGCATTGGCAGTTGGAATTGGTTTTGCAGTTATGAAAGTCGATATTCTCAGTGCTGCTTTATCAATAGGAATCATAACTTTTATTAATTCAATAATAGGATCAAATTTAGGAAAAAAATTCGGACAAATGTTTAAACAAAAAGCAGAAATACTTGGTGGTACAATTTTAATAATAATCGGACTTAAAATATTTATAGAGCATACTTTTCTGTAAATAAGCAAAAAAGCTGTTGGCATTTTCAAACAAGTCCCATGGTATACTTTTACAATAAAATTGATAGGAGAATTATTTAATGATAGAATTAAGGCCAACAATAATTTCAGATTGCCAATTTATTATAGGATGCAACGAAGGAAAAGATGAAGATTTTCTGCATCAATGGGCAGGTCCATCATACAGCTTTCCAATTACAATAAACCAAATTGAGGGAAGGCTTAAAGACTCTATATATACAAAGTTTTTCACTGCTGTAGTTGATGATGAAATAATTGGTACTGTTGAGCTTGGTTTTATTGATTATAAAAAAAGGCAATGCAAGATATGCCGCTTCTTGATTGGAGAAAAGTTCAGAAATAAAGGATATGGAACTGAAATTTCAAAATTTCTCGCAAATTATGCCTTCAATGAATTAAATATGAACAATGTTTTATTGCATACGTCAAACTATAATATTAGTGCCATAAAATGTTATGAAAAAGCAGGATTTTCCGTAATTGAAGAAAAAATTGTAAATAATAACGAAACTGCCCTGAAAATGGAATTAACTAAATAGAAGTTGCCTCTTTTATTGAGACAACATCTACTTCTCTATTTTACAAATTTATAATGCACCACATAAATATAGAATAATATTATTGACGGTCATCTTCAAGTATGTTGATTGTTTTTAATATAAAGTTTCTTCGTTCTAGCGGCTCTTTTGTGATAAAACTCTACAAACACTGTCGTAGCTTTTTCTCCGCATCACTTATATCTTCATCTTCTATTTTCTGCACAAACGGATGATATTTTGCCAGTGCTGCTATTTCTTCCATTTTAAGTTCTTTTAATACAGCTGAAATTTCATGTTCCGAAAATTCCACGTCAAGCAGTAAATCTTCCAAATCAGCAAGTGAGGATTTCCTGTGCTTCATAATCAGGATTATATATTTTGAAAAATCCCCTTATACCTTCAATGACTGTTGCATTATAAGTATAATTTTTTGTGTTAACCAGATTTTCCATTACCATCATGTGTATACTTATACTTCATTGGCCTTTCTTTTCAAAAACCGTTCCATAACAGACTGGTTCTTTTCTAATTCGAGTTCTTTATTTAGTTTTGTATTCGCTTCAGTTATTATCTCAAGTTGTTGCCTAATGTTCGTATTTTCTTCTTCATATTCTTTCAACTTATTTTCACTATTTATTTTTAAATTTCTTTCTTCTAATAACTGTTGGTTTAAATACTCTAATTCCTTTTGCATTTTCTGTTGTAATTCCATAAAAATGTTACAATTCTCATCTGCCTTCTGTTTTTGTTCTGATATTCTAGTAATCCGTTCTTCATACTCATCTAAAATATTTTGCTTCGTTTTCAGTTGCATATTTAATGAGGCAATTGTATTCTCTAAATCTTTATTCTCTGACTTAACCTTAGATAATCCGAGTTTAAAATTTTGTAGTGCTTGTTCTTTTTGAAGTGCATATACTTGATTCACATCACCCTGAACTTCTTCAACTAGATTTTCCTCAGATTTCAATATTCTCCTCTCTTCTATTACAAATTGACTTGGAAAAAGCAAATCTAAATCTAATTCAGTAGTTCCATAAACGTCTCTTTCTTCAATAGCTGTTTCTTTATCAGATGCGGTATAAAAATGATATCTCTCCACTTTATGTTCATTACCCTTATTAAAACAGGTTGGACTACTCCAGTCTTTACCATCAAAATCAGAATAAAAAATTTTATTTTCTTCTAACCAACAAGAATATAGTTTATTATTTACTTTAAATAGAAGTGGTTCAGTCAATTTTATTATACTTTCTCGAACTTTGTACTCTTGAATATTTCCACTCATATTAATATGAACATGATTCAGATAATAGATAGAGCCTTCTTCATACTTATTCAATATATGCATATCTTGTTGTTTCTTCAACATATCAAAGGCGATATCATCCCCTTGAATACCATATAGCCTTTCTGCAGTAGTCCATCTGCGATTTTGATAGCAGCAATAATTTAAAGAGACTTCGTCTCCTTCATCTGAAATAAAAAGCACATCAATATTATTTTTTTTATCTACTTTTACTATATAATTTTCGGTTATATTAGATATTAAAATAATATCTTGCAGTTTAGTAATTTTAGTTTCTTTTCCGTTCCATATGCAATGCATTAACATTCCATGGTCTCTTCCGTTATTCTCTATTAATAAATAGAAGATATGCATTTCATTGTCCATGATATCAACTTTTAAATTGTGGATTTCGTACTCCTTACTCTCCATTTTGTAGATAGTTTTCCCCATCCATTGCTTATCCTTAAAGGTACAGTATTTTATCTCTCCTTTTGTATTGCTGTATATCATATGTATCTTCCCATCTTCCTCTGCATAAAACGAAAACCCAAGTACGTTCTTTTCTATCAGTATTTCTTTAGTCCATTTTCCTTCTTCATACATAATTTTATAATTTAATTCTTTATTGTCATTTTGTGAAAATTTCCATATACTATTTGTATCATCAACATATATCAAAGAATAAAAACTGCCCATAATCACTCACTCCTTTACATAATTATATTTTTAATAAATGCTCATTATTCCCTTTATATAAATAAAAAATTGTTTTCTAATCAATTTTTTACTGTCACCTCTTTTATGTTTTTACATATGATGGAATATAAAATACAAAAATTAATGTTTGTTATAATCTCTTAAAAGGAGGAGAATATATGTCTATTAACTTCAACAAATTTGTACCACGTCCAGGTCTAGTAAACAAACAAGGGCGTTTACCAGATCCATATGAATTAGTATGCATCGAAGTTCCTAAGCTATTTGATCAATGCTTAATTAAAAGGTGTCTAGTATATGGTGAAGGTCCTGACACATTTACAACAGATTGCGAATTAAGAAGTAATCCACTCGATGATCCAAGGAGATACATTCGTAGTAGAGACTTTAATGTAACACTTATTTCAGTGAATAAGATTCCACTTAAAAGAAAACCTAACTATAAAAAATTAATACTCCATTACGTTATATCTTTCTATGCTGATTATATTGATTGCAATGGTGTAACTAGAAGCGAGTTCTATGAAATTAATAGAACAGATGTAGTTGGAAAGTTCTACTGTCCAGATTCTATAGCCCAAATTTCAGCTAGTAATGATCCCAATCAACCATCGCAAGATTTAGATGCAAATATTATAAAGCTTGAAATGGTTGCTGAAGCTCTAGATGGTGAATTGTTACAAGATGAGGATGACAACGATGTTTTAGATATTACTTTAGGTTACTTTATTGTTGTAAAATGTGAGCTTATTGTACAGCTCCTTGTACCAGCTTATGGCTACTGTCCAGTTCCAGAAGAACCATGTGAAGATGAACCTGATGAAAACGCATGTGAAAGATTTTGGAATGCTCCAATTCCTAAGTTCTATCCGGATCAAAACTTGCAGCCATTGTTCCCTGATTGTAATGATAACGATGAATGCTATAATGGATGCTATGATGATGATGAATATGAAAATGATTGAGATAGTATAGAGCTTTACCAATTATCTCATAATTATAAGCTAATAAAATATGTATTATTATCACCTTTATAACATAAGCTGCATAATATGTAGTAGACAAACTTTATAAACAACTCAATACTTAGATTACCGTTATGGTAATTTAAAATTAAATATGGAGGCTTTATTTATGAATTCAAATTCAGGATATAACTATAATGATGATTTAGACACTTGTAGAAGAGATAAGAGGAAAGAAAAAATGCCATGCCCAACTATTATTAAATGTGGAGCTCCTGGTTCAGCTACAATTCCTTTAGGCTCTTTAGTAGGTACTACTGTAACTCCTTCTTCTCTAACTTTGAATACTTCTTGCTTATGTAATCCATGCACTAAGCTTGAATTTACAAGCAATGTTATTACTACGGCTTTTACTGGCGCTGTAACTTTTCAAGTATTTAAACAATGTAGAAATCAATTAACACCAGTCCCTGTAGGACCTTCTTTTACCTTCTCTAGAGCAGTTGCAGTTACTGATGCTGATACATTCACATTCTTCATTTGCGATTGTGATTCTTGTGATAATGACTGCTGCACTTATACAGTAGTTGTAACTGTTACAACTGTAACAGCAGGTACTTTGTTAATTAACAGCGCAACACTCGGTGCAATTACTACTTGTCAGACAAATCCTTGCAATTGTTAATGACAAAAAATAGAAATCAAAATTTCTATTTTATACATGAATCTACAAGGAAAATAAACACCCTCTCCAAAAGAGATGGTGTTTTTTTGTATGCCCTTATTGCTTTTAAGCTTATGAATGGTATCTGTTGCAACAAAATACCCTATGGGGTAGATTTTTTTAAATTGTCTACTCTGTAGGGTATATTTTATATTCTATTCTTCTTCCTCTACTTCAGGCTCATCCCAGTTGTGGTAGATTTCCTGAACGTCTTCGTTGTCTTCTAATGCTTCAATAAGTCTTTCTATATATTTAATACTATCTTCGTCTTCAACTTTAACATAAGTTTGAGGAATATACATAATATCACCTTTAATATTTGTATATCCTGCCTCTTTTACGCCGTTCAATACTTGAATAAAATCTTCTGGTGCAGTTATTATTTCATAGCTGTCTTCTTGAACTTCAAAATCTTCTGCTCCAACATCCAATGCAGTCATCATAAGAGCTTCCTCATCAATTTTATCGTCAAATTCAATTGAAATAACGCCATTTTTGTCAAAAAGATAACCTACACATCCTGTTGTTCCAAGATTTCCGTTGTTCTTTGAAAAGTAATGTCTTACATCTGCAGCTGTTCTGTTTTTGTTGTCTGTCAAGCATTGAACCATAAATGCTGTACCACTTGGGCCATAGCCTTCATATGTGATAGTTTCAAAGTGCTGACCTTCTGCCGCTCCTAAACCAGCCTTAACTGCTCTATCTATATTGTCATTAGGCATATTTTGTGCCTTTGCTTTTTCTATTGCTGTTGCTAATGAAGCATTGTAGCTATCATCAGGTCCACCCTCTCTTACTGCTACCGTTATTGCTCTTGCTAATTTTGTAAATATTTTGCCTTTTAATGCATCCTGTTTACCTTTACGATTTTTTATATTCGACCATTTAGAATGTCCTGACATATTTCCTCCTTGATCCTAATCATTTATTTTGACTAGATATTCTATCATATTTTTTTTAATATTACAAATATTTTGCACTAAATTTATACAATTTTTTTAAATAATTTCACTCAATTAGTTTACCATCTTTTATGGAATAGTATGCGGCCTGTCCCATACTTATTTCAGTTTTTCCGCTTGTAATTTCACTTACAAGATTACTGATTTTTTCAATTTCATCATCTTTTACAATTAATTCAAATATAACTTGATCAGCATAAATTTTTTTCTTGACTATAAAATCATTTTTCATAAGTTCGTTGTCCATTTTTCCCAGCAGTGTATAGTCCAAATTAAATGTTACATTGTAATATAAATTTTTGTCTACAATTATTCCGCTTTCCAATGCAATTTTGGCGCCCTTTGTGTAGGCTCTTGCCAAACCGCCTGCACCTAGGAGCACACCGCCAAAATATCTTGTTACAACTACTGCAACATTTCTTAAATTTTCTTGTGTTATTACGTTTAAAGCAGGCATGCCTGCTGTTCCGGAAGGCTCCTTGTCATCCGAGTACCTTTGTATATTGCTATTTTTTCCAATAGAATATGCATATACATTATGTGTTGCATCCTTGAATTCTTTTCTGACGCTTTCAATGAATTCCAATGCTTCTTCCTCATTATTGACAGGAGTTGCCGTCCCTATGAATTTTGATTTATTTATAATTATTTCATCTCTTCCAATTTTATGAATAGATTTATAATTACTCATCCTTAACTCCGGTTATATAATTTTTATACAATTCAACTTCATTATCATACATAAGAGCTTCGAAAGTTACCCCTTCCCCGCCAAATTCAACATTTTCTGTTTTTCTGTTTTCATACAGCCAATAATAACTTTTCAAATCATTGTTTGGTATTTTCAGTATATATTTGTTTTTGCTTCCGTTAATTTTATAATCTACTGTTTCCAAGAGGATATCTATATTGTATTTATTTTTAGCTGATATATATAAGATGTCATTTGATGGAATAGTTGCTATTTTATCATTTATTATTTTATCTACTTTATTATAAACCGTTATTACAGGTATTTCCTTGCCTGTAATTTTTTCAACAAGTTTTGTTGTTGTTTCTTTATGTGACTGCAAATTATCATCATTAATATCTATTAAATGAATGATTACATCTGCATACTTTATTTCTTCTAATGTTCCTTTAAACGCTTCCACTATTTGTGTAGGAAGTTTTTTTATAAACCCTACTGTGTCTGAAAAAATAGCTCTTTTCCCGCCAGGAAGTCTGACCTTCCTAAGTTCTGTGTCCAAAGTTGCAAAAAGCATGTCTTGAGCAAATACTTTTTTATTTTCTGCTTCCTCTTCGCTATATTCACTTTCCATAAGTGAATTTAATAAAGTTGATTTACCGGCATTTGTGTAACCAACAATTGATATAATAGGAACCTGGTCCTTCATTCTCTTTTTCCTTTTTGTTTCTCTTACTTTGCCAAGTTCTATTAATTGATTTTGTATATCTTGGATTTTTTCTTTTATACGTCTTCTGTCCAGTTCAAGTTTTTGTTCTCCGGGACCTTTTGAACCAATGCCTCCGCCTATTCTTGAAAGATTGCTGTTAAGTCCTATAAGCCTTGGTAGACTGTATTTTAATTGAGCAAGCTCCACTTGAAGCTGGCCTTCTTTTGTTAATGCCCTCTTAGCAAATATATCAAGTATTAAGTTTGTTCTGTCTATTACTTTTGCCTCGATTTTTTCCTCAATATTTCTTATTTGAGAACCGCTTAACTCATCATTAAAAATAACCGTATCTATTTCAAGTTCTTTCACATAATTTGTAATTTCTTCTAGTTTTCCCTGCCCAACATAGTATCTGTTATCT
>JBASLQ010000287.1:0-5433 GCA_049656425.1 Sedimentibacter sp. | reverse complement strand
GATGGAATAAAAGCTATAGACGTTGCAAAAAGCATTAGCGATGGTTTTGCAAGAAGCGTTGTAGGAGCTGTTTACAACGGAGTAGCTATTGGACTTAAGCATGTAATAAAAGAAGATGGAAACATTAAATTTCTTAAATTTGAAGACAAAGAAGGAAAGCATATTTTCTGGCATACTTCATCACATATTTTGGCTCAAGCAATTAAACAACTTTGGCCTGATGCAAAACTCGCAATAGGCCCGGCAATTGATAATGGATTTTATTATGACATTGACATGGAATATAGGTTAGTTCAAGAAGACTTTGAAAAAATTGAAGCAGAAATGAAGAAAATAGTAAAAGAAGGACTTGAGCTTGAACGTTTTGAACTTCCAAGAGCAGAAGCAATAAAATTCATGGAAGAAAAACAAGAACCTTACAAAGTTGAATTAATTCAAGATTTGCCTGAGGATGCAGTTATATCTTTCTACAAACAAGGAGATTTTGTTGACCTTTGTGCAGGACCTCATCTTGAATCAACTAAAAAACCAAAAGCTGTTAAAGTGTTAAGCATAGCAGGAGCATATTGGAGAGGCAACGAAAACAATAAAATGCTTCAAAGAATTTATGCAATAACTTTTGAAAAAGCAAAAGATTTAGAAGAATATATTAAATTGATGGAAGAAGCTAAAAAGCGTGATCACAGGAAGCTTGGCAAAGAATTAGATTTGTTCTTCATGTCTGACGAAGGCCCTGGATTCCCATTCTTCCTTCCTAAAGGTGTGGAAGTTAAAAATGAACTAATGAAATTCTGGAGAGAAATGCACAAAAAAGCAGGGTATGTTGAAATTGAAACTCCTTTAATTTTGAACAGACATTTGTGGGAAACTTCAGGTCACTGGTTTAATTACAAGGAAAATATGTATACTGTGCAAATAGATGAACAAGATTTTGCCATAAAACCTATGAATTGCCCTGGTGGAATACTTGTATATGCAAGTAAAATGCATTCATACAAAGATTTCCCAATGAGATTAGCAGAAGTCGGCAGAGTTCACAGACATGAACTTTCAGGAGCGCTTCATGGTTTAATGCGTGTTAGAGCTTTTACTCAGGATGATGCTCATATATACATGCTTCCAGAACAAATAAAGGATGAAATCAAAGGCGTAGTTAATTTAATAGATGAATTGTACTCAGTATTTGGTTTTTCATACCATGTTGAACTTTCAACAAGACCAGAGAAATTCATGGGAGAAATAAAAGACTGGGATGTAGCAGAATCTTCCCTACAGGCAGCTTTAGATGAATTGGAAGTGAAATATGTAATAAATGAAGGCGACGGAGCATTTTACGGACCTAAAATAGATTTCCATTTAACAGACTGCATAGGAAGAACATGGCAGTGCGGAACTATACAATTAGATTATCAGATGCCACAGCGATTTGAACTTGAATACACTGGAGCAGACGGACAAAAGCACAGACCGATAATGATACACAGAACTGCATTTGGAAGCATTGAAAGATTCTTTGGAATACTTATTGAACAATTTGCAGGAGCATTTCCAACATGGCTTGCACCAGTTCAAGTTAAAGTACTTCCTATATCTGACAAATTCAATGATTATGCAGAACAAGTAAAAAAAGAACTTGAAGCGATGAACATAAGAGTTGAATTAGATACAAGAGCTGAAAAAATAGGATACAAAATAAGAGAAGCTCAAATGGAAAAAGTTCCTTACATGTTTGTAGTAGGTGAAAAAGAAGTTGAAAGCAACACTGTTTCCGTAAGAGAAAGACAACAAGGCGACTTGGGAAGCATGAGTTTAGAAGACGTTGGAAATATAATATTAAACAAAATATTATCCAGAGAAAATGATTCACCTCAATTAGTATAATTGACTGATTGATTTATTCGCATCATCCTGAACTAAATGGTGAATCTCATAAATGTGTTGAAAAGATGGGATTCTTCGGCTACACTTCAGAATGATAATATCTAGATAGACAATGTAATAAAAAAGATATCGCATAAGTTGTAAAGCGGTATCTTTTTTATGTTGTAAATGCATAGAGAGATAGGTTATAATTAGAATAACTACATAAAGAAAGGGCAAATAAGTTGAATAATAGAGTGATATATGCAGATGTATTAAGAATTTTCGCAACATTTTCAGTTGTTCTTTTACATGTTGCAGCGAGCAATTGGAGTTTTGTAGGACTTGAATCCTTTGAATGGAATGTATTTAATTTTTATGATAGTTTGGTAAGATTTGGAGTTCCTATTTTTGTGATGATAAGTGGTTCATTTTTTTTGAACTTAAATAAATCCGTAAGTTATAAAGAAATTTACAAAAAATATATACTTAAAATTCTTATTGCGTATTTTTCGTGGTCGTTGCTTTATGCTTTATACTCAAATGTTACTAATTATGATTCATTTAATATTGACATATTTATAAAAGAGCTAATATTTGGTCATTACCATATGTGGTATTTATTTATGCTCATAGGGTTATATATAATTACACCGCTATTAAGGAAAATTGTTGCAGATAAAAATGCAACAGAGTACTTTCTTTTGCTTTCAATATTGTTTACCTTTTCAATACCTGCTATAATAAAAATATTCAATTTAGAGAATTTGGAATTATTAATTAATAAAATTGATTTTCATTTTACATTAGGTTATGTGGGCTATTATGTAGGAGGACATTATCTCTACACATATGGCATAAGGAAAGAATACAGAAAATATATCTATATATTAGGCATTATCAGTATTATTAGCACAATGGTTTTTACAAACATTATTTCAATAATAAGAGGTGAAGCAAGCAGCATATTTTACAGCTACTTTTCGCCAACGGTGATGGTTGCCGGTATATCAATATTCATATTTTTTAAATATGAAGTATCAAAAATAAATTTCAGCGAAAGAAGTTTAAAAATTATAGAAATTTTATCTTCTTGCTCGTTTAGAATTTATTTAGTGCATGATTTCTTTAATATATTATTTTCAAAATTAGGGATTAATACAATGACGTTTAATCCAGTTATTTCTGTTCCTATAATAGCTATTTCTGTGTATTTTTTTAGTTTTTCAGTAAGTTACATAATAAGCAAGATACCTGTTTTAAAAAAAATATTATAAGTGCAGAGCAAGTATTATATAAATTTAGAACACAATTAATATTAAAATTATAAGAAAAATTAAGTAGGAGGCAATAATGAGCAAAGTATATTCAGGAGATGTACAATATCATATTGATATGAAAAAGGGCGATGTGGGAAAGTATGTAATTTTACCGGGAGATCCTAAGCGATGTGCAAAGATCGCAGAGCATTTTGACAATGGGGTATTAGTAGCAGACCACAGAGAATTTGTAACATATACAGGATTTTTAGACGGAGAAAAGGTAAGCGTAACTTCTACAGGAATAGGAGGACCTTCAGCAGCAATAGCATTAGAAGAATTGTCTAATATAGGAGCTGATACTTTTATTCGTGTAGGCACAAGCGGCGGTATGGATATTAATGTAATGGGCGGAGATTTAGTCATTGCATCAGGAGCAATACGCATGGAAGGAACAGGCAGAGAATATGCGCCTATGGAATTTCCGGCAGTTGCAAATTACGATGTAATGAATGCTCTTGTTAAAGCTTCAAAAGACTTAGGTAAAAAATATCATGTGGGAATAGTTCAATGCAAAGATGCATATTACGGACAACATGAACCTGAAACAAAACCCGTAGGATATGAATTAATGAACAAATGGAATGCATGGTTAAAACTAGGTGCTTTAGCTTCTGAAATGGAGTCAGCCGCTTTATTTATTGTAGGAGCTTATAGAAGAGTAAGAGTTGGAGCAATATTAAATGTTGTTGCTAATCAAGAAAGAAGAAAACTTGGAATGGATGATCCTCAGGAACATAACACAGAAGCTGCAATAGTAACTGCAGTGGAAGCAATAAGAAACTTAATAAAAGAAGATAAAAAATAATATAAAAAAAATATTTGAACCAATTTGGCTCAAATATTTTTTTTGTTTAAATGTTTATGTATACAGATTTACTGCAATATTTTAGATATTTAATCTATATTTTTCAATTTTTCAGAATTGTTAGGTACAAGCTTAACGGAAACGAATATAATAGATAGACTACTAAACAGTAGCATAATAGAAAGTGGTGTAAATAATGCAAATTGAAAATGGATTAGTAACATCAATAGATGGTATTAAAATTATTCAGGATTTAATTCCGGTAACAAATACAAATGCAAGACCAGGAATTAAAATGACTTCTGAATATATTACAATCCACAACACCAGCAATAGTGGGGCAAGTGCAGCGGCAAATAGTAATTATGTAGATAATCAGAATGAATATGTAAGTTGGCATTTTACAGTTGGCGCAAATGAGGTTTATCAAGAAATGCCAATTACAGAACATGCTTGGCACGCAGGAGACGGCAGCACTGGAGATGGAAATATGAAATCCATTGGTGTTGAAATAGCGGAAGTAGATGGAGCTGAAGAAACTGCAATAAATTTTATTGCGCAATTGTTAATTTCTCTGAATATGGACATAGACAAGGTTGTACCTCATCAACATTGGAGTGGGAAGTATTGTCCTAGGCTAATATTGCCACATTGGGATACTTTTATAAAAAATGTAGAAAACGAAATGGAGTTGATAGTAGTGGCTGAAGTAAAAAGGTATAAAAACATTTCTGAAATGCCTGAGTGGATGCAGTCGTATGTAAAGAAGTGGGTTACTGAAGGATATATTAAAGGTAATACAAACGGGGAACTCAATTTTAGTGATGATATGGTTAGAGTTTTAATAATTGCAGAAAGAATGATTGGTCAGGCGTAATGCCTGATCTTTTTTATTTCAATATAATTAAAAATATTGAGTTTAGAAAATTGATGCTATTTAATGTCTTAATATATTTCATGCAATTCTAATCTTATTTTAATATAATGCTAAAACAAGATTAATTCTTTAGCTGTATATTGTTACTATATTAAAAAACAAAATAATTCGGAGGGTAAAATGAAAGTTACATTGGAACAAATAGACGATTTGAGAAACAGAGTAAACGTAAGTTATGAGGAAGCAAAAAGCACATTGGAGAAAAATGACGGGGATTTAATTAAATCAATAATAGAACTTGAAAAGAAAAAAGGCAAAAAAATTGAGAACAAGGGTAATTTCACATCTTTTGCAAACAAACTATTATCACTTAAATTATCAGTGAAAAATAAAGAAGGCGATACACTTTTAAATATACCCTTAGTACTGGTATTGATTACATTTATAATGGCATTTTGGGTTGTATTATTCGGATTGATTTTGGTCATACTCACATCTTGCAAAATTAAAATTTACAGAGATAAAAATTCAATCAATGTAAACAGCCTGAAAAGAAACATGAAAGAAAC
>JBASLQ010000286.1:0-2746 GCA_049656425.1 Sedimentibacter sp. | reverse complement strand
GCTAGAGATTATTAGACAAGCCATGAGAATATCTAAAAAACTAATATTAGTGTCATCTAAAAACATTGCCGACAAATTATTAGATGAAAAATTGGATATTATTGATTATTGTAAAGTATATAAGACTGAAAAAAGAGAATTTGTTAGATATATTTGGATTTGCGAAAAAACCTTGCCATTCCCTGTCACTTAACTTATTGAAGTACTGCTATTTCAATTATCGTTGCCAGGCAATAAGTTATTCTTATCTTAAATTTCTATTTAAATAAATTTAATCAAGCTTTGTTCAAGGAATAGTTTTGAGTTTTAAAAATTATATTTTGTCGGGAGAGAGAAAATGAAGAAATATACATCTATAATAATCATTGTAATGATGATTATCGTCAGTATCGGTATCGGTTCAGTTCAAAATGTGGCATATGCAAACGATGCAGTAAATTTAGAAGATTTCAATAAAATTTCGCCAGGCAGCTACCATTCGGTAGCTTTAAAAAAAGATGGTACAGTTTGGTCATGGGGTGGTAATTATAATTATATACAAGGTGATGGTATTGCTTTCAGCACTACACCTGTTTAATTAAATCAAATTAAAGATGTTTTATCAGTATCTGTATCAGGCTCTAACTTAATCATCTTAAAAAAAGATGGAACAATCTGGGGTTAGGCAATAACGGCATGTATCAACTGGGGTATGATGATTGGGGTTTTTATACAAGTACTCTTGTCCAAATAAAAGGATTAACTGAAATCGTATCTGTTTGTTCAGGTGGTAGTCTTACAGTTGCTTTAAAAAATGACGGCACAGTATGGGCTGTAGGATCTAATATGAGTGGTGAAATGGGTGGAAGCTCAACTGAACATTATACTTATAACATAGTTCAAATAAAAGGCATAAGCGGTGTTGCAAATATATCAGTAGTTGATTCTCATATAATAGCATTAAAAAATGATGGAACAGTATGGGAGTGGGGACAAGATTTCCTGGATACTTTTAATGAGAGTGTAGAGGATTATTATAAAAAAATAGCTCTTAAACAAGTAGAAGGATTGTGTCCGAAAAATTCAGATTCCATTAAGTTAGTAGGAATCGCAGAACAATTAATTCGAACGAAATTATTGTTGCTTCGATTACTTAAGTTGTGAATTGAATGTGCAACCAATTCTTTTCCAACACCAGTTTCACCTTCTATTAAAACTGTAGATGGGGTACGTGAGGAAGCTATGATATCTTCCTTTAATGATTTAATTGCTTCGGATTGACCGGTAATGTGATTGATAGTATAGTTGGCGTGCAGAGGACTTTTAAAAATTTCCTGCATAGTGCATAACTCATTTTTTAACGATGAGGCAATTCTTACAAATTTTAGAGCGGCCTCAATGCCACTGAAAATTACATTGATTAGCACACCATCAAATTTATTGTTATTAAATATGGGGAAATAAGAGCAAAATGAATCTATATTATTAATTTGAATGGGTTCTGCAATAATAGGTTTATGCGTTTTTAATACTATAGGAAGTTTAGTCGTAGGAACGATTTCCCATATATAGTGTCCATAAAGCTCATTAATGTTTTTATTAAAAAATTTTTCATAATTTTTATTAACATATATATATTTACCGTCTTTATCACTTAATGAAATAGCTCCTAATTGTTCAATGATATTCATTGCATCTTCAAATTGAATCATATCAATCATCCTTTTATTATTGACGTTAACTTTATTATATATGATTTTATAATTGTATGCAATTATAAAATCATATATAATAACTAAAAAAATGTGCTTTGGGATATGGTTGAATTTTGTATATGCATGAAGAAAAAGCTTATACTGAAACAGAAGCTTATCAAATAAGCAGCTGTACCAGGAACTTAACTTACCAACTAATATTAATGTAATTAGGCTCTGCTTTTACTAAAGCGGAGCCTTAATTTATTTATGCAACATTAATTTCAATCTATCTTTGAACTCTCCCTGAGCCATCTCCTCCTGCGAGTTTTTCAACATCTCAAACACTGACGCGGTTGAAATATCCTAGAAAGGATGTTGCCCAACTTGAGCACACGGAAACCAGACCTAATATCATATAAAGGAACGAGAAAAGAAACAGAATAATGTTTAATATAACGCCCCACTTTGCAAGTACATCCTTCTTAAACATATAGGCAAAGAATCCGAATGTTATGCGTGTGAACAGCGCTGCTTTACCTATAATATGATACTTGTAGTAAAGACCCCATCTTTGGCAGTGAAGGAATACACTCCGCTGTATTTTTCTGCTACTGCTGCGATACTTTTCGTGCCAATACCGTGATTCTCCATAGAGCTTACAGGCATATCGTCAACAAACTGGAGACTTCCTTCGTAGCTGTTAGTAATTTGTATAAAAAGCTTATTATTTTTACTTTTGCAGACAATTTTTAAAGATCTGTCATTTGTGTTTAAAATGCCATTGCAAGCATTGATCGCATTTTCTATAACATTTCCAAAAATAACGCAGAGATCCATGTCTGATATATCGTTTTTCTCTGGGAGATCAATCTTAGTTTCTACTTTGATTTCTTCCTTTTTTGCATGCATAATATAAGAATACAAAATCAAATTAACCGTGTAATTACTGCAATATTTTTCGACAGTAACTTCATCAATTGTTTTTTCTACCTCAGCAATATATTTTTGCGCCGCTTCCTCATTATTGTCAGCAAGGCAGGAATTAATCAGATTCAAGTGGTGTCTCATAT
>JBASLQ010000285.1:0-3538 GCA_049656425.1 Sedimentibacter sp. | reverse complement strand
GTCTTTAGAAAGGTAGCCCGGATTCATATATGCATCATAGTCCAACCCATAGAAGTGGATATCGCTAGAAAGATTATAGCCGCTCACTGCATAATAACGTTGGTTTTTGATTTCGAGTGGGAAAATCTCCACAACCGAAGAATAATCGGAAGCCGTAATCTGAGTTCGAACTATCCTGTATCTTTGGTTGAATCCCTTTACCAGTACAGCAACTCCATAATTATCAGGATGGACCTGATCTTTGAAGGAAGCAATCAACGTGTTACCTACCTAGAGATAATACCCTTGGAGCTTCACCGATACTATTTATCTTACTTTGATTTGTCTTTTTCGATAACAGCGGCATAAATTATAACACACTCTGTTATCTTATAACGCCGCTATAGAGAGCAATCATTTTTTGTTATACATCTAAGTTTATGCATATACGTCTCCAATTAAATTGGAGGATGTTGTCAATTACTTATGATGACGTATCGCTGCCTGTGCAGCAGCTAATCTTGCAATCGGTACTCTGAATGGTGAGCATGAAACATAATCAAGACCTGTCTTGTGGAAAAATTCAATTGATGCCGGATCTCCGCCGTGTTCTCCGCAAACTCCCAGGTGAAGATGTTCTTTAGCACCTCTTCCAAGTTTAACAGCCATTTCCACCAATTTCCCAACTCCAACCTGATCTATGCTTTGGAAAGGATCTTGTTCAAGTATACCAACTTCCTTGTAATCATTGATGAATTTTCCTGCATCATCTCTTGAAAAACCAAAAGTCATTTGTGTCAAGTCATTAGTGCCAAATGAGAAGAAATCCGCATATTCTGCAATTTCATCTGCAGTTACGCATGCTCTGGGTATTTCTATCATAGTTCCAACTAAATATTTAAGTTGGGAATTTTTTTCTTTTTTCACTTCTTCAGCAATTTCAACTATTAATTTTCTTATTATTACAAGTTCTTCTTTTTTTCCAACTAAAGGTACCATAATTTCAGGAACAATTGTAATGTTTTCTTCTTCAGAAACTTCAATTGCAGCTTCTATAATAGCTCTTGTCTGCATTTTTGCTATTTCAGGATAAGTTATTGCAAGACGGCAGCCTCTGTGGCCAAGCATAGGATTAAATTCCTGCAAGCCGTTTATTGTATCTTTTAACTTTGATACTTCAATATTCATATCTTTTGCAAGAGCGATTATGTCATCTTCATTTGTAGGAATAAATTCATGCAAAGGAGGATCCAATAATCTTATTGTAACCGGACGAATACCCATGATTTTAAATATTCCTTTAAAGTCATTTTTTTGCATAGGCAATATTTCTGCCAATGCTTTTTCTCTTTGAGCTAATGAATCTGATATTATCATTTTTCTCACTGAGAAAATACGGCTTTCTTCAAAAAACATGTGTTCTGTTCTGCAAAGGCCAATACCTTCTGCTCCAAATTTAACAGCTATTGCTGAATCGTTAGGAGTATCTGCATTTGTCCTTATGCCAAGTTTCCTAAATTCATCAGCCCACTCCATCAATGTTCCGAAGTTTCCTGAAATATTTGCATCTACAGTTCTTATGCTGCCGTCATATACACTTCCTGTGCTTCCATCAAGAGATATATAATCTCCTTCTGTGTATTTTTTTTCTCCAACAGTCATTATTTTTTTATGCTCATCAACATGTATTGCTTCACATCCGGCAACACAGCATTTTCCCATACCTCTTGCAACAACTGCTGCATGGGATGTCATTCCACCTCTTGAAGTAAGAATTCCGCGAGCTTTGCTCATTCCTTCAATATCTTCGGGAGAAGTTTCTTTTCTTACAAGAATTGTAGCTTCACCTTTACCGGCCGCAGCTACAGCTTCTTCAGCAGTGAAATATATTTTGCCTGTTGCTGCTCCAGGGGATGCTGGAAGACCTTTAGCAATAGGAGTTGATTTTTTCAATTCCTCCGGGTCAAATTTCGGATGGAGAACCTGTTCCAATGATCTTGGGTCAACACGCATAACTGCTTGCTCTTTGTCGATAATACCTTCGCCAACCATTTCAACGGCAGCTCTTAATGCTGCTTCAGCAGTTCTCTTGCCTGAACGAGTTTGAAGGAAGTATAGTTTACCTTGCTCAATAGTGAATTCTATATCCTGCATGTCTTTGTAATGTTGTTCAAGTGTATGAGCTGCTTCCATAAATTCTTTATATATTTCAGGCATAACATCATTTAATTTGTCAATCATCAATGGAGTTCTGATGCCTGCAACAACATCTTCACCTTGAGCATTAATTAAAAATTCCCCAAATACCTTTTTTTCTCCTGTAGAAGGATTACGTGTAAATGCAACTCCGGTTCCTGATGTATCTCCCATATTTCCAAATACCATGGACTGAACATTTACAGCTGTTCCTATATTGTGAGGAATATCATATAAGTTTCTGTAAGTAATTGCTCTTTGATTGTTCCAAGATTTAAAAACTGCTTCAACAGCCATTAAAAGCTGTTGTTCAGGAGTTTGAGGAAAATCAGTCGTTGTTTCTTCTTTGTAAATTTTCTTGAATTCCTGCACCAGTTCCTTTAAATCATCTTGAGTAAGTTCTGTATCATATTTGTAGCCGTTATTTTCCTTTGCATCATCAAGAGCATTGTCAAATCTGTACTTAGGAATTTCTAATACTACATCTCCAAACATCTGGATGAATCTTCTGTAGCTGTCATATGCAAAACGTTCATTTCCTGTAATGTTTGCTATTCCTTCAACAGTGTTGTCGTTAAGTCCAAGGTTTAAAATTGTGTCCATCATTCCAGGCATGGAAACTGCAGCTCCGGAACGAACTGAAACCAGCAATGGATTTTTAACATCTCCAAATTTTTTTCCTGTTTGTTGTTCAAGCAATTCAAGATTTGATTCTATTTGGTTGATAATTTCATCCGATAATTTTTTCCCTTGAACATAAAATTCTGTACATGCTTCTGTAGTGACAGTTAATCCGGGAGGCACTGGCAGGCCGATATTAGTCATTTCAGATAAATTGGCACCTTTTCCTCCCAGCAAACTTTTTTGAGAAGCACTTCCTTCTTTAAATAAATAAACCCATTTTTTACTCATAAATGTCCTCCGATTTCTTTATCATATATAATTTTTGGAACTTTGTTGAAGAATTATGCCTGTGGTTTCTTCAATTTTTCTGTATATTCATGCCTAGAAAAGCTTTTCAGCCATATTGCAAATATATGTAAAACATTGCTGCAATACTTAGGTTAATTTAGAAAAATTACTGCAATTACTCAAATTTGTATAAAATATCACTATAGATTTTTGATAAATATTACACATATAATATAACACATTTGCTTAAAAGTACAGCATATTTTTCTTGAAAAGGAAATAAAGGAAATAAAAATAATTAATTTTGACATATTTATTTAAACATTATATAATTATAACTAATGCATTAAATATAATAAAATGCTTATTGAGAGGAAAATATGAAATATTTAGATAATATAAATTCGCCCATGGACTTACGACTATTAAAAATAAGTGAATTGAATATACT
>JBASLQ010000284.1:0-5093 GCA_049656425.1 Sedimentibacter sp. | reverse complement strand
AAGTACAATCCCTGCTGACGACAGCAGGTATGTACCGGCTAATTCTGGCATTGAAATGTATTTTACACTTAGTAATCTAGATGAAATAGATGATTTCTTTGAAATTAAACCTAATGTTTCAGGAAAGTTTATTTATAAGGACAATACTGTTATCTTTGTTCCTGATCAATTAGTGGAAAATGTACATTATACAGTTACAATTAAAAAAGGATTTGGTTTGAAAGACAGCGAGCAGAAATTAGAGGAAGACTATACTTTTGCTTTCAATACAAATTTAGAGGAATACGCTCAAATATATTTTGATAGTCCACTTACTAATATTTATGAAAAAAATAAAAAAATAATTGAAGCATACACAAATGATCAAGATGAAAATATAGAATACAACATTAATATTTATCAATATAAAAATTCAGAATCTTTTGCAAAGAATATTAAGTACTTTGCTGACACAGGCAAATTTTTAAATGATGAAAACAGTGTTGAAGATATTGATGGTTTGGCTAAAATAAACACTGTAAAACAAAAGCCAAACGTTGTATACAAATACAATACCCCAAAAGTCTTATTTGAATTACCAGATGTGGATAAAGGATATTATTTATTAGAATTTAACAGAGATGGTACAGACGAAAAAAATTATCACTTTTTACAAATCAATGATATACTAATTTACAATGCTTTCTTTGATAATGAGATTTTAGTTTTTGCAGCAGACGGTGCAAACAGCAAGGGTATTGTAGATGCGGGGGTAGTTTTAAATGATCAGCATTTAGGTTTTACCGATGAAAATGGTATGATGGTCATTGATAAAGATACATCTGTTTATGAAGATAAAACAATTTCCATGAGGGTTGAAGCAAAAGGCTACAATGATTTTATTTATGCGGAAGGTTCTTATTTCGGTGATTATTTTTACAGAAGTCAAAATGAGGCATATAAGTATCTAAGATATAGTGATACAGACAGACCTGTTTATTTGCCTACGGATAAAATTAATGTATGGGGATTTGCAAGACACAAGGATAATAAATCTATTAATCAAGTTAAAATAGATTTAGTAGAATCAGATACTGATTTGGTGCTTGACAGTAAAACTGCTGATTTAACAGACATAGGCACATACCAAACAGAATTTGAAATAAAAAATATTACTTCAGAAAACTGTCAAATAAATGTATATGATAATGATATAAAGATTTCAACTAAATATATATCAATAGGTAAATATACAAAACCTCTTTATACTTTAAATGGTGAGTTTAATAAGGAATTTGTCTACAGCGGAGAAGATATAAATTATAAAATAAATGCTAATTTCTTTGATGGTTATCCTGTTCCAAAATTAGAGGTTAATTATGAAACAAGTTTTTCTAACTACAGTGGTAGTGTATTATATGAAACTATGAATTCTACTGACAAATTAAATGAACAAGGAGAGATAGGAATAGATGTTAATACCGGCATAATAAGCGATGGTTGGAGACCGGTTACTATTTATATGAATAGTTGGAACGCTGGGGCAGAGGATAAAACTGTCGGTACATATGACTTCTTTGAAATTTTCCCAAAACATAAGATGCTTGAAATACAAAATGATGATAAACAACCTGATTCATTTAACGTTCTTTTACATGAGCTGGATAATAGCAAGTATAAAACAGATGATTACAACGGATATGAAGATTTGAGAGGTAAGCCATTAAGCGAAAGTGTAGTTGTAGACATTTATGAAAGTTATCATGAAAAAATAAAAACAGGCGAGCATTATGATTTTATCAATAAAGTTAATGTTATTGAATATGAGTACAATTTAGTTGAAAATAGAGTTTACAATGAAGAGATGAATACTGTAGATGGAATTGTAAATATAAAAATCCCGAATTATAATTCAGAGAGAAGCTACAAGGTAGTTGCACATTATGTAGAGGGCAATGGAATAACTATAGAGGAGTCATATGTTAGCGGAGCTCCATATTATTATGAGAAACTATATTACAGTTTAGAAAAAACTGATGATAAAAAAAATTATAGATTGGATGATAATGCAAATTTGCAGCTGACATATAATAACGAAAATGTTGAAAATATTGAAAATGATAAGTTGGTACTATTGGTAATGAGAGATGGGTTAATTGACTACAAAACAATAGACAACACAAATGCAGCCCTTACATTTAATGAAGATTACATACCAAATGTAATGATTAACAGTGTATATATTAAAAATGGATACATGTACCCTGTAGAAATTTTAGGTTATTTAAGCTATGATACGACAGAGAAAAAAATACATTTTGATGTGAATACAGATAAAGAAGAATACAGACCGGGGGAAGAGGTTGTATTAAATATCAAGACTAAGGATGAAAATAATAAACCTATTGTAGCTGATGTAAATATATCTGTTGTTGATGAAGCGTATTTTGCAATGTTTGAAAAGCGTGTGGATACATTAGGCTCTTTATATCAAAGTACTTGGAACAATGGATTGAATGTAATTTATATTTCAAATATTGATTTAAGCGCAGATAAAAGCGGCGGAGCCGAAATGGGCGGCGGAGGAGACCATTATGATAACTTCAGGGATGAATTTAAGGACACAAATATATTTAAAACAGTAACAACAGATAAAAATGGTAATGGAACCGTTAAATTTAAACTAGCCGATAATCTTACTTCCTGGAGAATAACGTATCAAGGAATTTCCGATAAACAATATGCAGGAAGCGGAACTAAAAATATAACAGTCAGTCTGCCGTTTTATGTAGACTTAATCATGGGCAAAGAATATCTCAAGGAAGATAAGGTGTCAGCATCATTGAGGGTGTTTGGAACTGATGCTAAAGATTCAGAAGAAGTTAATTACGAGATAACAGTCAAAAATAAAGAAACAGGAAAAGAGTTGGAATACTCACAAACAGGTATTATAGGAGATTATACAAATATTTCTTTTGACAAGTTAAATGTCGGTCAATATGAAATATATGTTTATGCAAACTATAAAGACCTAGAAGATGGTATAAAGGAAGAATTTAATGTAGTTGATTCATCTGTATATTTTAATAATACGGATTATTATCAGCTGTCAGATAACACAGTGCTAGAAGAAGTTTATTCAAACCCTGTTATTACACTGTTCAATGAAAGCAGTTCTGATTTTTATAATAGCTTAAACGATATTTCATCAAACTTCGGAAAAAGAATAGACCAAACTGCAGCTTCGTTAATAGCTACTAAATATATCAATGAATACTTTAAAACAGATTTACCTTTTGATGAAGAAGCCTTATTTGAAGAAATGAATAAGTATGAAGTTGAATATGGAGGCTTCAGCCTGTTTACATATTCAGGGGCAGATGCAGAATTGACCGCTAAACTTATGAATACAGTTGATAATGAATATTTAAACGTAAAATCCAAAGGATATTTTAAGGGAATATTAGGTAATAATGTTGAATATAACACTAAGGTAGCTGCTGCATTGTGGGGTTTAGCTAAACATAAGGAGCCTGTTTTATTAACTATCTACGATTTACTGAAAAATGACTCATTAGAAGCAAGAGATAAAATTTATCTCTCCCTTGCATTAACGGAGTTGGGAGATAAAAAGACAGCCAGAAAGTATTATAAGGAATTTGTGGATAACAATTTAAAAACAGCAGGAGAGTATTTATATTTTGAAAGTGATGCAGATGAAAATGTAAACTACACTGAAGACTATGAGTTAACAGCACTTTTATCAATATTAGGAGTTAAGCTCCATGATTTTGATACCAGTGACAAATTGTTTAAATATATCTATCATAATCCATCTTTATATACACTTTCAAACTTTGAGCAATTAATTTATATTATGAACAGAGATATTATGAATTTAGAAGAAATCAAAGAGTTATTCGGTGAAGTGACTGTAACATCAGAAAGTACTGATAAAACTTACAAATTAAATTTATTTGACAGAGAAAGTTTTGCAGTTACAAAAGATAAAATTAAAGACATTAAGTTCAGCAGCATAAAAGGCAATATAGCCTGCAAGGTCGAAGCTTTAGGCAACAAGGATAATTTAGAAAAAAATAAAACTGATGATTTTTCTATAGATATAGCATATAACCTAAAAGATTCTGCACAGGAGCAAGTGTCATACAATCATTCAGATGTTGTCAAAGTTACAATAATGCCAAGTTTTAGTGAGGAAATAGAAAGAGGTAATTACGAAATAACATATATAGTTCCGGCAGGTTTCAGATTCATTGAAATTGACAGGCAAAATCCATTTTGGGTTGAGGAAAATGGGCAAAAGTTGAAATTCAACTTTTATTATGACAGACAAAATTTTGCTGCTATCCCAATAACATTTTACATTCAAGCTGCTCAAACAGGAGAGTATACAGTGGATTATGTAGTAATTAAAGAAAATTTAGAAACAAAATTAAACTACTTAGACAAAGAAACCTTAACAGTAAATTAGAGAACATTCCTTTATCCCCAGAGAGTCACCCTCAATAAAAGGTGTGTCCCCATATCGACTGGCAGGTGAAAAATTTGGATAAAATATCAAAAATAATTGTTACTCTTATATTATTCATGGCAGCAATGGGCAGTATCTTTGTTTATAATAATAAAAGCAAAACTGCAAATAACAATGAATCAGAACCATACATTTATAATGGCATCAGAAATATAGAATGCTTATATTACAATACAACTGATTTTATAAATGTTCCTGATTATATAATAAAGCAAGATGCCGGTACTATACGTGGATGTATAGTACCACATCATTTAGTTGCAAGTGACTTGATTCACGAAGTTTTTCAAAATGTAAAAAAAGATAAATACAAAACTGTAGTATTGATTGGTCCAGACCATGAAAGTATAAATAAGGGTAAAATATTTACAACCTTAAGCAATTGGCAAACGCCAACAGGTATTTTAGAAACAGATATTGAAGTAACCAGAGAATTATTGAAGAAGAGCTTTGTAATAGAAAATGATGACAAATTAAGTATAGAGCATTCCACCTCCAGCATAATTCCATTTATAAAGTATTATTTAGAAGATGTTAAGGTTATAACATTAGTATTAACTAA
>JBASLQ010000283.1:0-2468 GCA_049656425.1 Sedimentibacter sp. | reverse complement strand
TGTAATTATTCCTTAAAAACACTGGAAAATTACACTTTTCAAGCCATGGTTTTATTGTAATGCGCTCATCAATATTCTTTTTCAAGTAAGGTTCCACTGTCATGACCAATTAAGTCACCTCCTAATATAACATTATATATTTTAAATATAACACCTTTTGTGTTATATTGCAAGTCTTTTTTGTTACATTAGGCTTTATTTAACTTTTTTATTCTAAATCTAACATTTGAATTGTTATATTTAAAATTTTATTGTTACATTTATTTTTGTCTTTTCAGTTCGTATTTTATCATGCTTTTACGAACCAAAATGACATTATTTATATCCCAATAGGAATCGCATCATCAATATAGACTTCTCTATAAGGTTTTGCTAATCCATGATATTGCTTATGACATTCCCAAAGGTCAAGAAGATACCCTATAGGCATACTCCATACTTCATCTTCCCTCCGATTTAAGTGGGCTGTTCCATAATAAATCAGTCGGATAAACAACTCTTCATCGCTTATCCGACTTCCACGTTTTTTGAGTGTTCACTCTCAATATGTCTTTTTGTTCCTTTCATCATGCTGGCCATAATTGCATTTTTATAATCTGCTAGCTCAAAAGGTGTAGTTAGTAGCTCCACAGCTTCTTCCTTTAAAAGTTCCTTTTTATCATCCTTGTTTCTTAAGTTATGAATTAAAATAGACTGATTAGCTAATAAAGTAATAAGCCAAACCACCTCATCCAATGCTAATTCAAAATCCTTCGTATTCATTAGTTTAGTGCCAAGGTTCTCAAGTCCTCCATACCTTTTGGATATTTCCTTTGTGGCTTTGGTGGTAAGAATAAGCTTAAACTCCTCACCACCGATTTTAATCGTTGTGCTTCTCTCATCAGAAACAGTATCTATATCTAATGTTTGATTTTCTTTTATTTCACTCACCTATTAACCCTCCATCCTTAATTTTAAGCCACACTTACAGTAGCTATTGTAGTAGTTACATCATCTGCACCAACTAGACTTAATACACAATAATAGTAATAGCTTCCTACAGTAAGATCATTTGGTATATCTAAACTTGCAGATGTTTCTCCGTTAATTGGTGTTCCTCCCTCAGTAGAAGCCGTAATATTTTCATACCACTGATAGGTAATTGAATTACTTGTATTTCCACTGGCCACAACAGAAAGGCTTTCAGTGATACTTCCTGCAGTTACTTCTGTTAAAGATGCCGGTTGAGTAGTAATTGTTATTGTAGGAGTCACTTCACTAAAGTCCGGTTCATAAACAGATGTAAACCAACCCGAAATTGTGGACGCTGCCACCCCTTGATCACCTTCTGTCACTTCTGCTTTCCAAGGATGTTTATTCTCTCCATCAACCTTATTTCTTCTAAATACAGTTCCTTCTATGGTGGGACTACTAAAGGTAATAGAATCACCTTTGGTCGCAAGGCTGGTGGCTGGAACGCTGAAGATAACTCTGTAAAGCCAAAAGTATCGATATTTCCCATTGGACTTCTTCGCTCTAAAACCTATGGCTACTGGACTTCCTCCATCCTCACTTCTTGAAACCACCACGTTATTACTGTCTATTTTACAACCTGTTAAATCCTGGGCCACCAGGGAGCCAATGTCATCAATGCCGAGGCTTAGTGATCCACTCTTAAATTCCTTAACCACCTCGCTGGCACCATCATCTGCATAAAGGATGGCTTCAATTAATTCTACACTTAATTCAGCAGTCATTGCCTTTGCCAGAACCTTTGGTATTCCATATGATTCTATGCCATTAATGTCTTCCGTAATTTTGGCATAATACAAACTGTCTAATCCTATCGTTGCCATTTCACATTCACCTCTTTATTAGATTTTTAGGTCTATTATATATTTGTATTGTTATATTCCTTTAAAACATCGACGGCAAGGTGATGAAATTTAGTGTCCTCCTCAAATCCAAGATATCTTCTATCGGTTATGATAAATTCATCTTTTAATAAAAGAGCTGTTATCTCATTTTTCCTTGCCATATAATTATTCTTTGTAAATAGAGAAATCCGTACCTCTTGAGTTTCTACTTGAGGCAGATTGTCTGCATAAAGGTCAAATATATCACTCATTGGAGTAATAACCAAATATTCATCCGGTACTTTATCACTAAATACACCTGTTTCTATGGGAATTCCTGAACTTTCAAGTGTCTTTGTTATGTCTCTTAAAATACTGTTATATTCCTGCACAATCTGCCTCCTTTCTGATTACAATTTATTGATTTCTTCATCTAATTTTCTTTTCATGGTTTCAATACATGCCTTCCTGCTTGAAGTTTTTGCTGGCTTTAAGAATGGTTTTGCTGGTTGACCTGATTTACCGTACTCGATAATATTTGCAATCTTCGCATTAGACTCTCCATCTTTTCTTGGCTCATCAAAACCAACCTTTACGTTATGGTTTCCGTTTTTGTCTATACCAGAAGGAGAT
>JBASLQ010000282.1:0-8229 GCA_049656425.1 Sedimentibacter sp. | reverse complement strand
TCTGGGAGCTCTGCCGTTTTCATTTGTAATAACATGATACAGAGCATGTTCTTCACCTTCAGTACCTGCACGATAAACTGTAACAATGGCATCTTTAACAGGAAGTGCTCCTAGCGCTGTATATACTCCAACATTTATGTAACCGACTTCAACTTCGTTTTCCTGCAAATCTTTATTATTTTCTGGTTGGCTTACTGCTGGAGGCTCAGTTTCTGTCTCCATTTTTTTTACCATCATATTGTGAGCTTTATATGGCCTGGTCCTGCTATATTGTTGATTGTTATTGTATTCCATGGAATCACACCTTTCATTTCATTTCGTTTAATTAAATTTAATTGCAGCTACTATTCAATATATGCAATTTATAATAAATTGATTTAAATATTATTATTGTTAATGCTGGTTAAGGAACAAATATATTGACAAAATATTATTTGTATAATATACTTTGAATATCAAAATAATAGAATAACGAGAATAATTCTCGTTATTTATAATGTATGAAAATGGATAAAGGTTGACTTTGTTCAATAAGTTTATTATTGTATATATACAGGATTATTATATATATTAGAAATTTTAGGAGGTATACAAATTGCCAAACGACAAATTAATAGAGCTCAGAAATAAAAACGAACAAATTAAACTGGGCGGCGGGCAAAAGGCAATAGACAAACAACATGACAGCGGCAAACTTACTGCCCGTGAAAGAATTTTGATGTTGTTAGATGAAGGAAGTTTTTCAGAAATCGATGGGTTTGTTGAACACAGGTGTGTTAACTTTGGCATGGAAAAAAAGACGGCTCTTGGTGAAGGCGTTGTGTCTGGATATGGCACAATTGACGGCAGATTAGTATACATATATGCGCAGGATTTCACTGTTATCGGAGGATCATTAGGGGAAATGCATGCTGCAAAGATAGTGAAAACTCAGGAGATGGCATTGAAAGTCGGAGCACCTCTTATAGGAATAAACGATTCAGGCGGAGCAAGAATTCAAGAAGGCGTAGATGCTTTATCCGGGTATGGTAAAATATTTTTCAACAACACGATTGCATCAGGCGTTATTCCTCAGATTTCAGTTATTATGGGACCGTGCGCGGGCGGTGCAGTATATTCTCCTGCACTGACTGATTTTATATTCATGGTTCAAAATACAAGCAAAATGTTTATTACAGGACCAAATGTAATTGAAACTGTTACAGGGGAAAAAGTATCTGCTGAAAAATTAGGTGGAGCTATGACTCATAACAGCATCAGCGGTGTTGCTCATTTTGTTGATGACTCAGAAGAAGAATGCATTAATCACATTAAAGAATTACTCAGCTTTTTACCTCAAAACAATTTAGAAACAACACCTGAAAAACCGGTTCAGGACGATATAAACAGAATAGATGAAGCTTTAAATGAAATAATACCGGATAATCCTAATAAAGCATATGACATGAAAGAAGTAATTTTCACTCTTGCTGACAACAAAGAATTTATGGAATATCAAGAGTACTACGCAATGAATATAGTAACAGGTTTTATGAGGCTGAATGGAAGAAGTGTAGGAATAATCGCCAGCCAGCCGAAAGTATTGGCAGGTTGTCTGGACATAAATGCATCAGATAAAGCTGCAAGATTTATTCGTACATGTGATTCTTTTAATATACCAATACTTACGTTGATGGATGTTCCGGGATTTTTGCCGGGAACTCATCAGGAATACGGCGGTATCATAAGACATGGAGCAAAAATGCTTTATGCATATTCAGAAGCAACAGTTCCGAAAGTTACTGTAATTACAAGAAAAGCATATGGCGGTTCTTATATAGCAATGTGCAATAAGGAATTAGGAGCAGATATGGTATTGGCTTGGCCAACAGCTGAAATTGCAGTAATGGGTCCCGATGGAGCTGCCAATATAATATTTAAAAATGAAATATCGGAAGCGGAAGATAAAAATTTAAAACGCAAGGAAAAAATAGAAGAATACAGAAATACTGTCGCAAATCCATATGCAGCAGCGGCAAGAGGCTATGTGGATGCAGTAATAGAACCATCTGAAACCCGCAAGAGAATAATCAGTTCATTTGACATGTTGACAGGAAAAAGAGTATTAAGACCTGTAAAAAAGCATGGCAATATTCCTCTATAAGGGGGCGTCAGGATGAGCTTTTTAGGTAATTTGTTTAAAAAAAACAATGAAGAAGAACTTGAAATAAAAAATTCCTTTCAAGAACAAAGTGAAAATGAAGATGAAATTGCTGCAGTTATAGCTGCAGTAGTAGCTTCAATGGATGAAGAGGAAGAAATTGTCGCAGCAATTACTGCTGCAATAGCATGTATTTTAGGAACAAGCACAAATGATTTTATTGTCAGAAATATTAAGAGGACTCCTGAAATGGACTCTATATGGGCAAATGCAGGGAGAATGAAATTAATGAGATAAATAGGGTTAGAGCATCGCAGTTTCGCAATACAAATTAAATTGGAGGATGAAAATGAAAAAATTTAACGTAAAAGTAAATGGAAAGTCATATGCAGTAGAAGTAGAAGAAGTCGGAGCAGGACAGGGCGGATTTACCTATGCGCCAGTACAGCAAGCTCCACAGCAAGCTCCACAGCAAGCTCCACAGCAAGCTCCAGCTCCACAACAAGCTCAGGCAACTGCACAAGCAGCACCATATCCTAAAGTTACTTCAGCACCTGTATCTGGAGAATTAATGACTGCTCCAATGCCAGGAACAATTTTAGATATTAAAGTAACAGAAGGTCAATCTGTAAAAGCCGGAGATCTTATATTAATATTGGAAGCTATGAAAATGGAAAATGAGATAGTTTCACCAAAAGACGGAGTTGTCAATAAAATACATACTTCAAAATCAATAACAGTTAGCACTGGAGATCCCCTTGTAACTATAGGATAAACCAAATAATTAAATTTTCTTAACTCTTCTATATAAAAGAAGAGTTTTTTTTTGTAGAATATTGTGTTAAAATGTAAAAATATATATAGCAACCGATATAATTTATAATGGAACTTAGAGAAGGAAACTATCCTTCCGTGAAATCAATATTACAAGGGGATCAACAATGATAAGCAACGAAGATATAATCAGACTGCAGCTCGTTAATGGTTTGGGAAGAAAAACCATAAGCAAAATTTTGAATTACATGGACGCTAAGAAAGTTACTTTGAATAACTTTTCTGAAGTTGTAAAATTCATTAAAGATATGGGAATAAAAAAATTAAAAATTGATTTAGATAAAATAGAGAATGATGCTTCTGACATATTTGAATGCTGCAAAAAAAACAAGATTAAAATCTTAAGCATATATGATTATGCATATCCTCGAAAGCTTCATTTAATAGAAGATAAACCATTAATATTGTATGTGGACGGAAATGAAGGTCTGATGAGTTATGGCAGCAATATAGCTATTGTAGGCACTAGAACTCCAACGCAGGAAGGTTATGAAATCAGCTCGATTTTCGCTGAGAAGCTTTCGGAAGAAAATTGCTGCATAGTAAGCGGTTTTGCTTCAGGCTGTGACGAGGCAGCTCATCATGGTTGTCTTGCGGCAAAAGGAAGGACCATCGCAGTTATACCATCAGGACACTTGTATGTTTTAAAAGGGAATAAATCATTGTACAACATGATTTTAATAAACGGCGGAACGGTGGTTTCAGAGCTTCCACCAAATGCAAAAGCAGAAAAAAATGCTTTTATAGACAGAAACAGGGTTATAGCAGCTATTTCAGAAGGCGTAATAGTAATTGAAGGAGGCCTCAAAGGAGGAACTTCTCATACTGTGAAATTTGCAAATGCATATAATAAGCCTGTAGCATATACAGCTAATATCTCTGCATGCCTTGGACAGACTAGCATTTTTAATAATGATATTGAAATAATAGACAGTTTTGATAAGCTTGTAAAATTTAAAAATAAAGCTTGTAAAATAACGCTTGACAAAGTATACTCACAGTAGTATAATCAATTTTGTTGCTGAATAAGCAACGGTTACGCGGATGTGGCGGAATTGGCAGACGCACTAGACTTAGGATCTAGCGCTTCACGGCGTGGGGGTTCGAGCCCTCTCATCCGCACCAAAACAAATCACTTTTATTGATGAAAAAAAGTGATTTTTTTATGTTGCGATATAGTGATATCTTATATTTTTCTTTTAATGTTTCTGTCAAAATAACAATTATTTTGTTGACAAATAAATTAGCACATGATAGTATGATATTAATTAAATAGGCAAAATTTTCTAAAGAAAATGTCGCAAAGCTATAGGGTCTAAGCTATTAATAAATGGTATGACAGCCAGTTGCTGTACTTATTGTACATCCAAATGATTATTAGCTTCGCTGCTTACAGTGAAGTTTTTTTATGCCATAACGCAACGAATTCCAAATTTATGCGAACGGTAGTGAGAAGATAAATTTGTGAATGAGACTGTGATTTTTCTTGTAGGAGGACAATATGAAATAAGTGAAAAAAATTATATATACAATGTTGATAATGATGATATTTGCTTCTACAACATTGTGCTTTGGAGCAGAAGATATTTATAAAAGTTCAAAATCAGAAATTGATGCTTCTAGTGCTGAAGATGGTTACATAAAAGTAAAATATCTAAAAGAAACAACTAAAAAATTAAAAGTTATAATTGAAAATGGGACAAGCAAATATACATATGATTTAAATGGAACAGGAGATTATGACACATACCCTCTTCAAATGGGGGATGGAAAGTATAAAGTGAGAGTATTTGAAAATATAAGAGGAAACGAATATGCAGTGAAACAGACAACCACAGTAGATGTAAAATTAAAAGAAGCAAATTCACCTTTTTTAACATCAAATCAATTTGTAAACTTTACAGAAACATCAGATACAATAAAAAAAGCACATGAATTAACAGAAGGCAAAACAACTGATTTTGAAAAGCTAGATGCAATATATGATTATGTAATTTCAAACATTGTATATGATACAGAAAAAGCTAAAACAGTTAAAAGCGGTTATTTGCCAAAAATAGACGATATATTAAAAAGTAACAAAGGAATATGCTTTGATTATGCTTCTGTAATGGCTTCAATGCTTCGTTCCGAAAATATACCTGCAAAATTAGTTACAGGCTATTCATCAAATTTAAGCGCATTCCACGCATGGAATGAAGTTTATACTGAAGAAACAGGTTGGATAGTGTTAAATGAAATGTATTTCGACGGCAACGACTGGAAGCTAATGGACAGTACAATAGCTTCATCTGCAAAACAATCTAAAAGCCCAAGAGTAATTGAATATACAAATAAGCTAATAGACAGCAAATATTATACAAAACAATTTGAATATTAAAAAACCCCCCTGTTGAATTGAAGCAGGGGTTTTTTTAGTCATTAGCATATCTTAAATTAATTCATCGTGCAATAGGTGGTGCTATTTAGATAAAAGTTTAATCATTGAATCCGAATCAATAGAATGCAACAGTGCATTTTCCTTTGTTATCATTCCACCTTTATAAAGTTCATAAATACTTGTATCCATTGCCTTCATTCCATTGCCTTCTGCAGAGTGTATAACGCTGTTTAACTGATGAACTTTAGCTTCTCGTATTAAGTTAGAAACAGCATTGTTTACCAGCATTACTTCAAAGGCCGCCGCCCTTCCACATACAGATGAAGAGATAAGCTGCTGTGATATGACAGCCTGAAGCTGCATGGACAATTGAATTCTGATTTGCTGTTGTTGATTAGAAGGGAAAACATCAATTATTCTGTCAATAGTATTAGCAGCGCCTGTCGTGTGCAAAGTTGAAAGGACTAAATGTCCTGTTTCAGCTGCAGTCAATGCAATTTCTATAGTCTCCAAATCTCTCATTTCTCCAATTAACATAACATCAGGTGCTTGTCTTAAAGAAGAACGAAGCGAAGAAATATAACTTTTGGAGTCTGTAGATATTTCTCTTTGGCTGACTATGGATTTTTTATGTTTATGAATAAACTCAATAGGATCCTCAAATGTCATTATATGAGAGTTCCGTTCACTGTTTATTTTATCTATAATACAAGCCAAAGTAGTTGATTTGCCGCTTCCGGCAGGTCCGGTTATTAATATTAGACCTTTAGTCTTTGAATACAAATTCATAACTACATCAGGAATACATAATTTATCCGGGTCAGGAAGTTCAAAAAATACTACTCTTATTACAGCAGCAAATGAATTTCTCTGTTTGTACGCACTCACTCTGAATCGTCCTAATTTAGGAATGGAAAAAGAAAAATCTGCATCTCCTTCAGTTGACAGTTCATCAAGGTTATCTTGATTTGCAAGTTTAAATATATTATATATAATTCCATAAGTATCTTCAGCTGAAAGAGGTGTGTCATTATATGAAACTATATCTCCCGCCAGTTTGTATGACAGTGGTTTCCCTGCAATAATAAAAATATCAGATGCTTTTTCTTCTATAGCATTTTTAAATATATCTATAATTTCCATATTATTAATCAATTCCTTCCCATAAGTCAAAATTTTCTTCTTCATAAACAGGCAGTTTAATATTTGCTAAATTCCAAGAAACAATTTCATAATAGGGTTTTTTGCTCAATTCATCATATAATATATTCAGCGTAACACAAATCTTTTGATTTTTTTGTCCTAAAGACTCGTAATATATTGTGAAATTATCATTTCCTTCATTATTTTCAATAACAGTAACATCAGCTACATCTGAAATATTATCTGCAAAAATGTTAAAAAACTTTTCAGTTTCAGATAAATTATCATCATTAATCATATTTAAGTTTTCGTTTGAATTTAATAAAACATTATAAACTTCCGCTAATTTTTCTTCTGCCATGCCATGAACAGCATAATAGTCATATGTCATTTCTTCTGTCTTTTTTGCCAGCTTTAAATCTGAATATGCAGTTGTAAAAGATAATGTGGCAAAAATAGTCAAGCATAGAACTACAAATATAGTTATTATAAGTGTTCCGCCCATTCCCACAGAAACATTGGACGACTTTGTCTTTTTATTTTCCATTAATCAGCCTCCCTATTAAAATTCGGGAAAAACTTTTTAGTATCAATTGAATATATAAGAACTGTTTTTCCTTCATCATTATTAATGAAAGGGTAAGGCTCTGTCTTTTCTGCCATTATGCTTAAACTTTTCATTTCACCGGAGTTAACCTGAGAATTTGATACGTCTAAGCCTATAATGTATTCTTTTTCATCATCATCACATAAGTTCCAGTTTTTATCGTAATACTTAATATATAATTGGTTGTTTTCATAATTATGTCTGACTGAATAAGTGTTTAATAGGTATTTGTCAACTTCATTGCTGTTTGCAGAAGACTTTATGAATTCCAAGTCAGATTGCACTATATTGCCTGCTGTAACTTTGTCATTAGCTTTAATTTGTGTAAATCTTGCAATAGCAAAGCAATTAAGCATAATAACGCCTGCTGCAGCAAATATTAATACGGATAATATTATTTCAACTAAGGATATTTCTAAATTAATGGATAATTTATTTTTCACAGAAACACCACCTTAATACTGGCTAGAATATAAATTCAAAACTAATTCTGCATTTTTTTCATTGCTTCTTGCAGTAAACTTGTACAAATTATCCTTAATCTCTAATATGTTAAAGCTGTCAACATCTATTATTTTCATTCCATCTTCCAGATTGAATGTACTGTTTTCATCTATTAATATTTCATAAATTGCATCGTTGTAAAAATATATCCATGTTTCATAACTTGCATCATCATATACTTCATTTATAACAATTGCATTTTCATTGTTCAGCGTTTTTAAATTAACAGTATTGATTTTATCAGATTGTCGCACTTTATTTGCTATATAAGACAAAGATACCCTTAACTCGTAATTATTTGTTCTGTCTTCATTAATATTCTCATATATATTTTCGCCTAATATAATAATCATGACGGACAAAATAACAATGATAAGAAAAAGCAGCAAAATAAATATAAACTGAAATGAAAATTGTTTTGAATAGTTTCGCTTATTCATATAATATCCTTTCATGACTTAATTTACTTAATAAAAACTTCTACATCCGGCATTATATTTGAAGCAAAAATGCTGTAACTAACAACATACTTATCGTGATCAACAACTAATCCATAATTGTTTTCTAAGTATTCAACATCAGGAGGATAAAAACCTTCGATGGCATAACACTGTACAGCAC
>JBASLQ010000281.1:0-11994 GCA_049656425.1 Sedimentibacter sp. | reverse complement strand
CTGTATTGTTTAAGTTCTTCATTAATTTTATAAAAATCATCAACAGGATCCCTGTCTTCCTGACCGGAAGCATCAATTACATGTAAAAGAAGCTTCGTTCTTTCAACATGTCTTAAGAACTCAATTCCCAGGCCTGCTCCCTCGCTTGCACCTTCTATAAGACCAGGAATGTCTGCCATAACATAGCTGTGGCCTTCTCCTATGCTTACTACTCCAAGATTAGGTTTTAGTGTTGTAAAATGGTAGTTCGCAATTTTAGGTTTAGCGCTTGTTATTGAAGCCAGAATAGTAGATTTTCCTACATTAGGGAAACCTATGATACCAACATCAGCTATGAGTTTAAGCTCAAGTATTATTTCTTTTTCTTCACCCTTTGTTCCGGGTTCTGCAAAACGAGGCGTACGTCTTATGGAGTTTTTAAATCTTGTGTTTCCTTTTCCTCCTCTCCCGCCTCTTGCACATACATATTTTTGTCCTTCAATCTTTAAGTCCGCCAAAACTATGCCGGTTTCTTCATCTTTTACAAGAGTTCCCGTAGGCACTCTTAATACAAGGTCCTTTCCATCAGAACCATATTGTTTTTTTCCTCTTCCGTCTTCTGCGTTTTCTGCCTGATAGTGTCTCTTGTATCTGAAATCCATCAATGTCCTCAAGCCTTCATCTGCTACTAATATAATGTCGGCGCCGTCACCGCCGTCGCCGCCGGCCGGTCCGCCCATAGGTTCATATTTTTCACGTCTGAATGCAACGCAGCCATTGCCGCCATCACCGGCTTTAACACTAATTTTTGCTATATCTACAAACATTTCATCCCAACCTTTTCTAATTTGGGGACATTCCCCTAATCCTACTCCAAAGACTCTCTCTACTTAGGGGGTGTGTCCCCTTTCCTTTAAAACAAAAACCTACCATTAATGGTAGGTCATTTTCGTTTATTATGCTTCTAAATCACAAGGATATACACTGACTTGTTTTCTTGTTTTGTCTTTTCTTTCAAACTTAACTTTTCCGCTTACTGTAGCGAATAATGTATCATCGCTTCCGATGCCTACATTCAAGCCTGGATGAAGTTTAGTTCCTCTTTGTCTTACAAGAATATTTCCAGCCAATACGAACTGACCGTCAGTTCTTTTTACTCCAAGTCTCTTAGCATTGCTATCACGACCGTTTTTAGAGCTACCAACACCTTTTTTATGTGCAAATAACTGTATGTTTAATTTCAATAACATGTTTACACCTCCTCAAATTTAAGTGTAATATAATCACTGTAATCTTCCAGTAATAATTCTATACCTACCATAAAGTTTCTGTATACCACATCAGTTTTATCATTGTTTACCAAAGTTCTCAAACTCATTAATCCGGTTTCTTCGTCAACATCATAACTGATGAACTCAGGATCAACTCCTGCAACTAAGTTTATTGAATTAAGAGCAGTATATGATAAAATAGAAACTGATGCACATACTATATCTGAACCTTCTTCAGCGAATCCCGAATGACCTTCAACTATAAAACCATTAATAATATCTTTGGTTTTATATATTGTTATTGTAATCATATCATTATCCAACTATTTTTTCAATTTTAATTTGTGTATATGGTTGACGATGACCTTGTTTCTTTCTGTAGTCTTTTTTAGCTTTGTATTTGAAAATTATGATTTTTTTAGCTTTACCTTGCTTTTCAACTACACCTTCAACTACAGCTCCGTCAACATATGGTTTTCCAACATTTAATTTTCCTTCTTCAGCTACAAGTAAAACTTTATCAAATTTTACTGTTTCTCCATCAGCGATTTCAAGTTTTTCAACTCTTAACACATCGCCTTCTTGCACTCTATATTGTTTTCCACCTGTTTCGATTATTGCGTACATACTGCTACCTCCTCTTCCCAGTCTCGCCATTGCAGGTACTAAAAGTTTTAACCTGATCCGTGCGGCTCTTGCAAATATAAATTCTATCAAACAAAGGTAAGTTTGTCAACTTTTTTTTATTTGTTTAAATAAGTATTTATATAATCTGCTTTTCCCATTCTTTCAATTACTATATCATCAGTAATAATATTTTCGTCCGCAAAGAAAAATATTTTAATATTATACTTCTGCTCTATTTTATTTACAATATCCATGCAGTTATTTAATATTTCATTGTACAATAAAAATCCAGTATTAAGTATTACCGCTTCAGAAGAAGTATTTCTTTTAATATTCTTTATTATACTTTCAATTTTTAAGAAAATATAAATTTTAGACCCGGTTCTTCCGCTTCCTCCGCAATGCTCACATTCTTTTGTCATTAAATTGAAAAAATTTTCCTTATCTTTTTTTCTGGTTATTTCCATTAAATTTAATTTTGTCATTCCTATTATGTTTGTTTTTGCCTTATCATCATTGAATACAGCTTTTGCTTTATTAATAATCAAGTTTATATTATCTTTTCTTTTCACATCTATAAAATCTATAATAATAATGCCGCTTAAATTGCGAAGTTTAATTTGTCTTGCTATTTCATCTAAAGCACACAAATTCAACTGAAGAGCAGTTTCTTCCATACTTTCGCTGCCAATAAACTTTCCGCTGTTTACATCAATTACAGTCATTGCTTCTGTAACATCTATGAAAATTGAACCGCCGTTTTCAAGCTCCACTTTGCGTTCAAGCAACATGCTGATTTGTTTTTCTACACTGAAATTTTCAAATGCACCATCAGATTCTATAATTGCAATATTTTTCATTTCATTTGTATTGTATCCTTTAATAAGACCTTCAAGCCTTTCTTTTGCTTTTTTATCTTCCACATATATTTCATCCACAGTAGAATCAATGCAATCCAAAAATAGTTTTTCAATGAGAGAATTGTTCTTATACAAAAGTTTTGGAGCATAAGAATAATTGTATTCTTTTTCAATTTGAGCAAAAACAGAAGACAGCATGTTGTATTCTTTCTCAATTGCTTCTTTAGAACAATTCTTGGAAAATGTTCGAATAATCATGCCGTTACTGTCTTTCATGATGCTTTTCCCAATTTCCATGAGCCTGTTTCGTTCATCCATGCTTTTTATTTTTTTAGAAATATTAACTTCTATGCTATTAGGAATGAATGCAATATATTTGCCGGAAATTGAAATGTCAGTTGTAACTGCAACATTCTTCTCACCTATTGGTTCTCTGGCAATTTGTACAAGTATTTCTTCACCCTTTTTTAACACTTTGCTTATGCCGGTTACGTCTTTTTTCTTGATGTTTTTTTTCTTCAGGAATTTGTCTGAAAGCAGATCGTCCATAAACAAGTAAGCATTTTTGTCCAGACCAACGTCAACAAAAGCAGCTTCCATTCCAGGCAAAATATTCATCACTCTGCCTTTGTAGATGTTGCCTACAACACTTTTATAATCTTTTTCCTCGTGCATGTAATCTTGCAGTCTGCCATCCTGTAAAATAGCAACTTGGTCAAAAAACATCGAATTATTTATAATAACCTGTTTCATAATACCCTCCAGGTACAATAGATTCAGCAGTTGATTTATCTATTGCTTCATCTATCACTTATAATCTATTGTTACAAAATCGGTTTCATATTTTTATCTAATGCATCTATTTTCATTACAGAATGATATTCTATGTTGAATCCTCTTTCTGCTATAAGTTTTAACAATTCATCAACTTTCATGCTTCCTGTTTCTGTTGTTAAAAAAACAGCTTGAACAGTTACTTTATTATCATTGATTTTTTCTGCTTTCAGATATTTTATATATTCTTTTGAATTAATTTCTTTTGTAACTATTTTATTTTTTTTATTTTTCTTTTGCCTGTTATATATTACTCCTGTTTCAAGCATTTCTTTAAACAATTGTTCAAGGTCTTCAACATTTATTTTTTCTGATTCCAAATTAATTATATATTCCGCATAAGCACATCTTGTCATTATAGATTCTGTATCATCTGTTTTTTCCGAATTTATTATTTGCATTTCTTTAGGCAATACAGCATTCATGCCTTTTATAAATCGTTCAGGTTCAACATTTTCGTTAAATTCCAATTCGAAATATTCTCCGATACTTTCTATACCCAGTGACAAAGGATATCCAAAGGCTGTTTTCATATGAGGGTTGAATCCTTCTGAGTACTTAGCAGGAAATCCTGCTCTTTTTACAGACCTTTGCATAAACCTCAACACATCCAAGTGGGAAATATATTTCAAATTTCCGGTTTTACTATACTTGCTTATTAGTTTGCACATGAGGGCAGGCACCTCCTATTATTTTATGATTTACGCCGCAGTTAAAGCACTGTTGTCTGCAGTCCGGTGTAGTTGTATATTCTAAAGATTTTTCATATTCACTTACTAAATATTTCTTATCTACTCCTATATCAATGAAGTCCCAAGGAAGCACTTCAGTAAGTTCTCTTTGTCTTGTAGCAAAAAAGTCAGGATCTGTGTTCGTTTCTTTAAATACTTCCATCCACTTATTGAAATCAAACATTTCATACCAACCGTCAAAGCGGCATCCTTTTTCAAATGCTTTTAAAAGCACTTTGGAAAGTCTTCTGTCTCCCCTTGCAAAAACTGCTTCAAGATAACTTAACCTTGGTTCATGATAACTAAAAGATACTTTTTGGTCCTTAATTTCTCTTTGAAGCGATTTAGCTTTGTCATAAAATTCTTCTATGCTGTTTTGAGCAACCCATTGGAATGGTGTAAAAGGTTTTGGAACAAAACACGCTGCACTTACATTAATTTTTAAATTTCCTTTTATTTCTTCTCTAGATCTTTGGAAAAATTTATCCTTCACTTTGTATGCAAGATTCTTTATTCCCAAAACATCTTCCATTGTTTCACCTGGAAGTCCAATCATAAAATATAATTTAACTGTAGACCAGCCTAGACTGAATGCTGTCTCGACAGGTCCAAGAATTTGTTCCTCAGTAAGATTTTTATTTATAACGTCTCTCATGCGCTGAGTTCCGGCTTCAGGAGCAAATGTCAATCCTGATTTTCTTACTTCCTGAAGTCTTTCAATAATATCAAATGTCATTGAATCAAGTCTTAAGGAAGGCAAAGAAATGCTTACATTTTGATTTTCATATTGTTCTAATAATTTTAATGTTAAATCAGGCAAACATGAATAATCTCCAGAACTAAGTGAAGTTAATGAAATTTCATCATGTCCCGTTGAATTAATAAGATTTTCAGCTTGCTTTACAAGTGTGTCAACTTTCTTCTCCCTCACAGGTCTGTACACCATACCTGCCTGGCAGAAACGGCATCCTCTTGTACATCCTCTGAATATTTCAAGAACAACTCTGTCATGAACCACATCTATATATGGAAGGATGCCTTTTTCAGGATAAAAACTCTTGTCAAAATCCTTGATAATTTTTTTAGTGATTATTGCTTTAGCGTTTTTATTTAATATTATACGTTCTTTAACAGTTCCGTCTTCATTATAAATTTCTTCATAAAATTGTGGAACATACACTCCGTCTAACTGTGCCGCTTTTTCAAGAAATGATAATTTATCATAACCATTTTTCTTTTCTTCTTCATAAAGTTTCATTAACTCAGGCAGAAGCTCTTCAGATTCGCCAATGGTGAACAAATCAATTATTTCATATAAAGGTTCAGGGTTATAAGAGCACGGTCCTCCTGCAATAACTAAAGGCATGTCATTAGTTCTGTCCTTTGATTTAAGAGGTATATTCCCCAAATCAAGCATATTTAAAATATTTGAGTAGCTCATTTCATATTGTAATGTAAAACCGATGAAATCAAATACTTCCAGCTCATCCTTGCTTTCAAGTCCATAAAGAGGTATGTTATTTTTTCTCATGAGTTGTTCCATATCAGTCCAAGGAGCAAAAACTCTTTCGCACCATATGTTTTCCATGCTGTTCAGTAAATGATACAAAATATGCAGCCCTGTATGGGACATTCCTACTTCATAAACATCCGGAAAAGCAAAAGCAAATCTTATATTTACATCTTCCTTGTTTTTAACAACAGAGTTAAGTTCGCTTCCAACATATCTTGCCGGCTTTTCAACGCTTAAAAGCTCTCTGTCGAGTTTTTTCATATCTATCATATAGTTTAATTCCTTTCTTTGTTTAGCAGTAGATTTAGCAATAGAGCTGCAGTTGTTTTTCATGTATCCACATTGCTCATCTATTGCTTTATCTATGCTTAGTCTGTTGCTCTATCTATTGTTGTCACTAGCATTTGAAGTTCTGTTAAAAATTCATCTGAATTGCTTGTCTCATGTACATCAATTTTGTACAGTTCTATTGGATCTGATAAAACTTTGTAGTTGTTTTTATGTGCATAGTCCATCATGAGAGGGAGAAATTTGTTAGTTTTATCGTAGGTACCTCTGTATGACAATGTCAGATATTTTCCCTTTGGTATTACTTTATCGAAACTTTTGTCATCACTGTCAAGAATAAAAAATACAGATGTATATGCATTATATATCTTTTGATTGATTTTGGAAAGATTCATTGTTACCCCTACATAGTTGTTGCCTAAAAGGTACAATTTATCCTCATGCTTCTTGTGAAGTTTCTTAATAAGAAAATCTGCTTCTTCATCTCTGCTGAACGTATCATTGAGCATTATAACTTTTCTTTCTTCAATTTCAACTTCAGAGATTTTTTCGATTTCAGTTACGGCAGCATCTTCTTTTAATGATTTCATTCGAGAAGTAATTGTGTTTTTTTGAACTTTCAGCTGTTCCATTTTCTTATTAATAATTGATATTTCTTCATTTAAAATATCCAATGTATTTTCAACTGTTTTATTTTCTAGGTAATCCTTAATAATTTCCATGGGCATGTTTAAATTTCTTAAATCTTTTATTATGTTTAATTTCCATATATCCTGTATGCTGTAAAGCCTATACCCATTAGTGTCCCTTTCAGGTTTGAGCATTCCTATTTCCTCATAATATCTCAAGGAATCCTTGCCAATATTGTATAGGTTCGAAATTTCATTTATTTTATAATAATTTTTCATTTATCCATCCCTTCAAACAATTCCTCTAAATTCTAAGATATTTTAACACACTCACAATAAATTGACAACTTATAATTCTATAAAAAATATTTGAAAATTTCCTTGAAATATTATAATATATGAACATAAAAACATATGGAGGCAGAAATGAACTACGAAGAATCATTGCAATTTATTCATTCCACTTATAAATTTGGTTCGAAGCTTGGTCTTCAAAATATTACAAAACTTACAGAGCTTTTGGGGAATCCACAAGACAGCTATAAAATAATTCATGTTGCAGGAACTAACGGAAAAGGTTCAACAAGCAACATGATTCATGATGTACTTATGGCTTCAGGATATAAAGCAGGATTGTTCATAAGTCCATTTCTTGAAGAATTTTCCGAAAGAATACAAACGAACAAAAAACATATTGACCACGATTCCCTTGCCAGAATCACATCATTGGTCAAAGAAAAAATAGATATTATGCTTGAAGAAGGTTTTAATCATCCAACGGAATTTGAGGTTGTGACTGCCATAGGATTTAAATATTTTCAGGAGCAAAATATTGATTTTTTAGTGCTTGAAGTAGGTTTAGGAGGAAGATTTGACGCGACTAATGTTGTAACAAAAACTCTTGTTTCAGTTATAACCTCCATAAGTTATGACCATATGGAGTATCTTGGGGACACGTTGGAAAAAATAGCATTTGAAAAAGCAGGAATAATAAAAGAAAATTCCTCTGTCGTAATATATCCGCAAGCACAAAATATTGTAGATGTAATAAAACATATTTCAGAAGAAAAGAATGCAACTGTTTATTATACTTATATGAACAATATTCAAAAAACAAATGGTAATCTTACCGGTCAATGGTTTAAATATTTAAAAACAGATGTATTCAATCTTCCGGAAGCAAAAATTAACTTTTTGGGAGAACATCAGCTTTACAATGCTTTAACAGCCCTTCGCACATTAGAAATAATTAAGAATCATGGATACAATATAACAGAAGAAAGCATAAAACAAGGATTAACCGGATGCCGATTTGCAGGAAGATTTGAAATATTAAAAGAAAATCCTGTCATAGTTCTTGACGGAGGACACAATATTAACGGAATAGAATATTTTTCAAAAGCTGTAAAAGAAAATTTCAAAGACAATAAAATAATATTGTTCTTTGGAATGCTTAAAGATAAAAATCCGGAGGATGTTCTTCCTTATATAGTTCCTTTGTGCAAAGAAATATTCACATTGACACCAAACAATCCAAGGGCAATGAAGTCAGCAGATTTAGCAGAATTAATCAAAAAACACTCAGACTTCAATGTTACACCTTTAAACAATTACGAAGAAATCATACCAATCCTTAAAAATATAAGCAAAGAGGAATATGTGGCATTTGTTGGCTCCCTGTACATGATAGGAGACGTGAGAATGCTGTTAAAAAATAACGGATTTATTGAAAATAAATAATTTATAAAAAAAGTAATAACTCAAGTACCAGGTACTTGAGTTATTACTATAATAAAAAGATTTGTAATTGCACAAATCTTTCATTAAAAGTCAATTAACCCCAGACTTATTTTTAAGCAGTCATCCACTTCCCCCATGAGATTCCTGTCAAAACGTCCGATTTTTTCTTTTAAGCGTTTTTTATCTATTGTACGTATTTGTTCCAGCAATACAACAGAATCTTTCGGCAAGCTAAAATCATCTGAACTAATTTCAATATGTGTAGGCAGCTTCGCCTTGTTAATCTGAGAAGTAATCGCAGATACTATAACTGTTGGACTATATCTATTCCCTATGTCATTTTGAACTACTAAAACCGGCCTTATGCCCCCTTGTTCCGAACCAATGACAGGGCTTAAGTCGGCATAATATACATCTCCCCTTTTAACAATCAAACTATTCACTTCCTATTAATTTTGTTTCATAGCTTAAAAAGTCCTCATAGTCCCCTTCTGAGTATTCTTCTGTAATGCTTTTGTTAATGTTGCTCATTTCCAAATAACCAGCCTTCATCTTATTTCTGATTTCAAGCTTTCTTTTCTCAATTAAATAAAACCTTATAGATTTTCTTATAAAGTCGCTTCTGTTTGTACCCTCTGCTTTAACTGCATTGTCCAGTTCTCTTAATAAGTTTTCTGGAATTGAAATCAATATTTTCTTGTTATCTGCCAAATCACACACCTCACAATTACTCTCTCAGTTCATTTAAACATATATAAGTAATTTTACCACAATAGAACAATAAGTTGTATGGTAACTTTTGTATTTTTATGCAAATTATTAAAGCGTAAATTATTATTATTCCATACTTATTTTTTCATATTTTATAGCTTTTACTAAATTATCATTTTTATAAATAAAAATTGTGCTTGGAAGCAAGTTTTCTTTACTAAAGTTTAAAACATGCTTATATGTTCCATCCCAATATACTAATTCTTCCGGCATAGTATCCAAATCAGTGTAAAACTTTCCAAGATCAAAATCATTAACAAGTAAATCTCCAATAATGAAGTTTTCTATTACAACGCTGCTTTCTGGAAATTTGTCATTGTTCAAAATACATCTGTTGTCTGATAAAAAAGCTGCATTCCAAGATTCGTTTCCTGCATCCGTTCTTATGCTGTAATTATTATCCCTGCATACAATGTTAATTTTATAAACATTTTCGCTTTTTTCAGTATAAACTTTCATTAAAGCTTCTCCTGTATAATTTACAGGAATGACATAGGGGTCATCACTTTTAACTGAACAGCCGCACAGTGCAGCTATTATTAAAATCAAGCTACATATTTTTAATTTCCCATACATTTGAAAACCTGCTTCCATCGGTTATATAATACATATATGATGAAATATAAAAATATATGCCAATTATATAGATAATTGGATAATGTCCTCCTAATCAGTTTCCTTCAGCCACACAATATGCAATTGCATATTCTTTTGTATGGGATATGGATAAATGAATGATATCAATGTTTAATTCTTCTGCTCTTTTTAATGCGTTATTCATTAATTTTATCATTGGCTTTCCAAATTCATCCTTTACTATTTCAATATCGCAAGGACCAAAATTTGTAAATCCCGTACCAAGGCACTTTGAAACAGCTTCCTTTGCAGCAAACATTCCTGTTGCAGTCTGTGAATTGAATTTTCTTATTTTTAAGTATTCTAATTCATTAATTGAATATATTTTTTTAAGAAACATTTCATTTTGAATGTTTTTTTCAATTCTGTCTACTTCTGCTATGTCAATTCCTGTACCTTTTATCATTGCAATTCTCCTTTAATTTTAAAAAAATAATTGACAAAGAGCCATATGTATATAATAATTATATTACATATTTATATGCATTACAATAAACTTTATTTTTTGGTGAAACTTCATTCATCAGAAGTTTTCTATATAAATGAATGTTAGTTGAACATAAGCAAACTAAATTTTGCAACAAAGGAGTCAATATATGAATAATGTTACAGTTGTCTCTCACCCATTAATACAGCATAAGCTTACAATGCTTAGAGACAAAAACACTTCCTCAAAGGATTTCAGAGAATTGGTCAGAGAAATTGCCATGTTAATGGCCTATGAGGTAACAAGAAATCTTCCGCTTAAAGAAGTGGAAATAGAGACACCAATTACTAAAACTATTGGTTATACTTTAGCAGGAGAAGATATAGCAATTGTGCCTGTACTTAGAGCAGGACTGGGAATGGTTGATGGTATGATTGACTTAATTCCAAACGCAAAAATAGGTCACATAGGCTTATACCGCAATGAAGAAACGTTGGAACCTGTAGAATATTACTGCAAACTTCCAAAAGATATTGAAAACAGAATTGTAATTATAACTGAACCAATGCTTTCAACAGGAGGTTCAATGAATGGAGCTATTGCTTTGTTAAAGAAACACGGAGCTAAAAAAATAAAATCAATTCACTTGGTTTGTGCTCCTGAAGGACTTGCTAAAGTTACTGCAGCTCATCCGGATGTTGAAATTTATACAGCAGCTATTGATGAAAAATTCAATGATATAGGGTACATAGTTCCAGGATTGGGAGATGCAGGAGACAGACTTTTCGGCACAAAGTAAGCAGACGCCCCAAATCTCCGATTTGGATGCGGTCGCTTATCCTGAGCGAAGTTAAGTATCTCGTGTTTTTTGAGTAAAGCTATGGACTTAATTGGGACGGGCCATTCAATCAGAAGGTCCGTCCCTAAATTCGTTTTGAGGTGAATAATGAACAAACTTACAAAAAAGGATAATGTGTTTTTAACAACTCTTTTTGTTATTGCATTTCCTGTGGTTATACAAAATATTATCAGTATTGGTCTTAATATGGTTGATACAGTTATGGTAAGCGGTCTTGGAGAATATGCTATTTCTGCAGTAGGGCTTGCTAATAGAATTTATTTTATTTTCACAACAATTTGTTTCGGAATTTACAGCGGTGCTTCAATATTTATAGCACAGTACTGGGGTGCAAAAGATAAAGACAGCATAAAAAAAGTATTTGGCATAGATATAATAATAGGTTCTGTTTTGTCAATTATCTTTTCACTAGCAGTGTTTTTATTTCGAGAACAAATTATGAGAATATTTATAGATGATGTCCAGGTTATTGAGCTTGGAAGCAAATACTTAAAAATAGTTTCTTTTTCATATTTTTTTACAGCAATTTCATTTGCATTCAGTTTTAATTCAAGAGCAATTCACAAACTTAAAATGCCGACAATTATAAATGCAATCGCACTTTTAATAAATACATTTATTAATTATCTCTTAATTACCGGCAATTTTGGCTTTCCTGCTCTTGGAGTTGAAGGTGCAGCTGTTGCAACACTCATTGCCAGAGTATTTGAATTTATAGCACTATTATTTTTTATTTATAAAGATAAAGATCATCCTTTGGCAGGAACATTTAAGGAATTTACATCATGGGATTTGATTTTGCTTAAAAAAGTACTTAATACTTCATTGC
>JBASLQ010000280.1:0-2115 GCA_049656425.1 Sedimentibacter sp. | reverse complement strand
GTTTATAGCAATAGGTAAAAAATTGAATGCCATGCAATTTAAATACTTATATTGCATGGTAGAATTTAGGTAAATAATATTCGAAGATACCTACTTAAATTGTTTAAGTAGGTATCTTTTTAACTTCAGGCATCATAATCTTAAAAACCTTAAATCACAACAGTTTGATATCTTTAAATATTTTAAATTAGCGGTTTCTTAATTGTTTCATTTTAAGGACAGGCTATGGGTGCAGGAGAGGATTTAATTTTTTAAAATAGTTATTGATATATGACAAAAATGCGTTATAATTAAAATATAAATAACATATGTCAAAAATATGATATATATTTAAATAGAACAATCAAAATTGCAGCAGTACTATAAAAATATCAATTAAAGCATTGGCCTTTTATAGAGGCATAAATAAAATACCGGCTTAGCCGGATCAAGATTTAAAGGAGGATTTATCATGAGTTACTCACCAAAACTATCATCTGCTTTTAATGACACCAATAATCGAAGTATACATATTTCTCCGCAATCAGGCATGTGTTCTTTATGCACGGAGGAATGTGATGGTACGTGCGAAATTGCTATGTCAGCAGTTTTAGGGGCACAGACTGTGTACCCTACCAACACAGGTGCCAATCAGATTGCTTCAGAAAAGGATTATCCTATTGATTTTTCCCACTTCAACATCAATGGTCATGTTTTTGGTGCGGTAGGTGCCAATCAAAATTATGAAGAGGCAAATATCTATCATGTAAAGTTAGAACGTGTATTTGGAAAATATAATCCGATAAAACTGACTATGCCGATTATATTGCCAGCACTTATCAAAATGAATTGGGAAGACTATTTCGGCGGCGCTGCCATGGCAGGTGTATGCTGTGTAATTGGTGAGGATGCAAGAAACAAAGATCCAGAATTGCAGATTAAAGATGGAAAAGTAATACATTTTCCTGCCCTAAAAAAAATGCTGGATGCTTTTCGTAAATATGACCGTGGATTTGGACAAATTATACTGCAGTGCAATATTGAGGATGATATGCTTGGAATTCCCGAGTATGCGATAAAAGTGGAAGGTGCCGAAGCTATTGAATTGAAATTCGGTCAAGGTGCAAAGGGAACCCAGCCAGTTAACCGCTTAAAAGACATATATGAAGCACTAAAAAAACAAGAATCAGGATCTTTGGTATATCCAGATCCCTCTGATTCTGACGTAATAAAAGCTTATGAAGAGGGTGTTTGTCCAAATTTCTATACGTATTCGAGATTGCCTTTATGGGATGAAGAGTACCTGGTTCCACGAATTGCAGAACTGAGAAGCATGGGTGCAAAAAACATATACCTGAAAATGGCGGGATATGACCCTGATGATCTTAAAAAGGTTATTCTGATAGGAAGCAAAGCAGAAGTCGATATGATTACTTTCGATGGAGCAGGCGGCGGTAGCGGATATAGTCCCTGTAAAATGATGAATGAATGGGGTTTGCCTACTATTTTGATGGAAGACGCAATTTGTACCATCATAGAGAGCCTAAAAACGGAAGGACTTTGGATTCCTGCTATTACAATAACAGGTGGGTTTAGCTCTGAAGATCAGGTTTTCAAGGCTTTGGCATATGGAAATGGAATGGTCACAGCCGTTGGTATTTGTCGTGCAGCTATGGCAGCTGCCATGAGCGGCAAGAAGATAGGGAAAATGATTAAAGAAGGCAATGTGCCGAAGAATTTGAAGAAATATGGTAACACCATCGAAGAGATTTACGGCGACCTGGCTGATTTACGCTCTATATATGGCAAAAGGGCGAATGATTTTTCTCCGGGTGCGATTGGAGTATTTTCATACATCAACCAAATTGCTTTTGGTGTGAAACATTTCGCAGCTTTGAACCGTAAATTCGATATCGCCTATCTGGACAGAACAGACTTGATACCATTAACTCGTGAGGCTAAGGATTTGATCAAGGGAAAATGGTATGAATAATTGGTCAAATTGAGATTAAAATTTTAAATAATTTTACTACATGATTATAACCCCTAAACCATGGATTTTAAAAAATAAATTATGATAATAACGCAAATTTAAAATTATTTGAACCTTGAAAAGTTAATATTTCTAAATTTTGA
>JBASLQ010000279.1:0-2193 GCA_049656425.1 Sedimentibacter sp. | reverse complement strand
CCTGAAATATTGTTTAAATAATATATATTCACTGCCGTTCTGAAGACGTAGCCTGAAGAATCTCATATTTTTTTACGAAATTGTTGCTCCGTTGTCAATATCCTCTAGTGTAGATAAGATTGACAGTTTTTTGCCTTTTTCTGCCACCAGTAGCATTCCGCAGGAATCAATTCCTCTTAATTTAACCGGTTTCAAATTGTAAATCATTACAACTTTCTTTCCAACCAGATCCTGAGGATTATAATATTTTGCTAAGCCGGAAACTACCTGCCTTATTTCATCTCCGAGCTTTAACTGAAATACTAAAAGTTTGTCGGCATCCGGGTGCTTTTCTGCTTTTATTATTTCTGCAACTCTCAAATCTATTTTGGCAAAATCATCTATTGAAATTAAGCCATCATCTTCTTTGGCTTTTTCTTCAATTTCAGCAGTTTTTGCTTCAGCAGGAGCCGTTTGTTCTGCTTTTGCTTCAAGTATTTTATTTATTTCTTCCATTTTTTTAGCTGTATCAATTCTTGCAAACAAAATTTCAGGTGTTCCTACTTTCTGACCTGGTTCCATTCCGTTAAATTCAAGCAATGATTCCCACTCAGTTTTATCAGAATTGATTTGTTTTAATATTTTTCCAGATGTTTCTGGTAAAAATGGTTCTAAAAGAACAGTTGCTATTCTTATTGATTCCAATAAATTATATAATACCGTGCCAAGCCTAGCTCTTTTGCTTTCATCCTTGCCTAGTACCCATGGCTGAGTTTCATCAACATATTTATTGCTTCTTCTAAGAATCGTGAAAATTTCATCTATGGCATCGGCTACTTTTAATTCATCCATTTTTTTCTCAACTCTGTTGGGTGTATCAAGAGCAAGATTTATAAGTTCATCATCAATTGGTTCATGTTCTGTCGGAGGCAGTATTTCTCCGTCAAAATATTTGTTGGCCATTGTAACAGTTCTGTTTACTAAATTTCCAAGTATATTTGCCAAATCTGAATTTATTCTTTCTATTAATAATTCATATGTCAATGTGCCGTCATTTGCAAAAGGCATTTCATGCAACACAAAATATCTTACAGCATCTACTCCAAAATAATCTACTAAATCATCAGCATAAATTACATTTCCTTTTGACTTGCTCATTTTACCTTCCCCAACCATGAGCCAAGGATGACCAAATACTTGTTTTGGAAGTTCTTCTCCCAAAGCCATTAAAAGAATAGGCCAGTAAATAGTATGGAAACGAAGTATGTCCTTGCCAATTAAATGAACATCAGCCGGCCAATATTTCTTGTAAAGTTCGCTGTGGTTTCCATCTGGGTCATAGCCAAGGAATGTGATGTAGTTGCTTAATGCATCAATCCACACATAAACCACATGACTTTCATCAAATGTTACAGGAATGCCCCAGTTAAATGATGTTCTTGATACGCATAAATCTTGCAAACCTGGTTTAATAAAGTTATTTACCATTTCGTTTTTACGAGATTCGGGCTGAATAAATTCAGGATGATCTATAATATGTTTCATTAATCTGTCTGAATATTTGCTCATTTTAAAGAAGTAAGCTTCTTCTTTTGCCATATGAACTTCTCTGCCACAATCAGGACACTTGCCGTCTACAAGCTGTGATTCAGTAAAAAATGCTTCATCTGGTGTGCAATACCATCCTTCATAATATCCTTTGTATATGTCACCTTGATCGTATAGCTTTTTAAATATCTGCTGTATTTTTTTTACATGCATTGGGTCAGTAGTACGAACAAATTTATCGTAGCTTGCGTTCATTAAGTCCCAAATGCGTTTTATTTCTCCTGCTACCTCATCAACAAACTGCTGTGGAGTTTTTCCTGCTTCCTCAGCCTTAATTTGTATTTTTTCTCCATGTTCGTCTGTTCCTGTTTGAAAATATACATCATATCCATTTAGTTTTTTGAATCTTACTATACTGTCAGCAAGAACTATTTCATATGTATTTCCAATATGAGGTTTGCCTGATGTATAAGCAATTGCTGTTGTTAAATAATATTTGCCTTTATTCATGTTTCCTCCTAGCATATTTGCAGTTTATATATCGTAGTCTCGTTCGCATAAAATGGGGTTAGCGCATACAAAGGCCTCTTAGCATAAGCTAAGAGGCGAAATGTCGCGTTACCACTCTTTTTTGCACATATTTCACAATATGTGTCTCAATAGGTC
>JBASLQ010000278.1:0-4573 GCA_049656425.1 Sedimentibacter sp. | reverse complement strand
GCCCCATCACCTGCAAATGCAATAAGATTAACATCTTCACGGCCATTTCTTTGATAGATATTACTAACTCCTGTTAGAAATGATGCCGTATTATCTAATAGTGGTATATGAACTGGAATCTTAAGTCCATTTGTTGTATCCCAACCAATACCACCTGCCCCTGCCATACATCCAGGTGGTATTGCTGCTATTGTGTTTTCACCAGCTATTTTTAACACTCTTCTTAATAGCATTTCTCCGCCGCATCCTTGACAGGCAGACATACCAGGAGTAACTAAGTCTTTTGCTTCTCTTAATGTATCAATATAAGTCATATTGTTATCCTCCTATAATTATTTCTTAATCCAGCCATATTGTTTCACATTGTCCTACTGGATTCTTGCTAACATTATCCAAACGGTCTATACAATCTAACACATGCTGAAGAGTAATATCTGCTCCACCTAAACCGCCGATTGCAGAAAAATTAGACGTTTCCAGACGCAAATCACTTACAGCTGATTTTACTTCAACATATAAAGGACCTGCATTCATTCCAAACGAAACACTTCTATCAATGACAGCAAAACCTTTTTTGTCCTTTAAAACTTTTCTGATTTGGTCAGATGGGAAAGGACGCATAAATCTCACTTTTAGTAAACCTACCTTTTTCCCATTTGCTCTAGCTATATCTATTGCTTCTCTTGCAGTGCCAGTTGGTGAGCCTATTGTAATTAAAATATTTTCCGCATCATCACACAAATACGTATCTATAACACCACCATAAGAACGACCAAATTCCTTCTCAAATTCTTTGTCTATTTCATCTATTACTTTAATTGCATCTTGCATAGCCTTGAGGTGAGATGCTCTGAATTTCATAAACAATGGCCCTGAAGTCATTGGGTCTACTGACATTGGGTTTTTAGGATCTAAAGCTAAATGTGTTAAATTGAATTTTTTAACGAAATTAGTTACCTTTTCCTGCTCTGGTATTTCTACTCTTTCATCTAAATGAGATAGATAGAAACCATCGTAGCATACATTTATAGGAAGCAAAACATCTTCATGTTCAGCTATTCTATAGCCCTGAATGATCATATCCAAAATCTCTTGATTGTTTTCACAAAAAACCTGCATCCATCCTGCTTCTCTAACAGACATAGCATCTTGTTGTCCAGAGAATACAGTTTCAGGAGAAGTCATCTCTCTTGTAGCAAGTGCCATTACCATCGGCAATCTAAGTGTTGACTGTCTAAAGTATGGTTCGAACATTAAGGCCAAGCCTTGTGCAGAAGTCGCAGTAAAAGTTCGTGCACCGGCCATTGCAGCCCCTTGTACAACACCCATAGCTGAATGCTCTGATTCAACTTGAATCATTTTAGAATCGATTTCACCATTTGAAATCATAGCTGCTAATGTTTCAACTACAGATGACTGAGGAGTAATTGGATATGCGGCTATCAAGTCCGGCTTACATAATGCTGCACCAATAGCTGCAGATTTATTACCTGTTAATGCTTTTATAGTTGCTGCCATTATTTTTTGATTCCTCCTTCTCTTTCAGATACCATATCTATTGCTTTCTTTGGGCATTCGTTTGCACAAGTTCCACAACCCTTACAATAGCTATAATTTATATAATATTTCTTTTCATCTGTACCTTCTATTGAACAAACTGGACAAATTGTCATGCAAATTCCGCACTCTATACATTTTTCTTTATTCATAACCGGTTTTTCTGTTCTCCAGCTAGCTGTATCAAGTATGTATAGCCCTTCTTTTCCAATAGGTGAAATATATTTATTATCTGACATATACTTTTCCTCCTTAACCCTTAATACATTTTACTGTGTCATATCCAGCTTGTGCTGCTTCTTTGTTAGCTTCACCAAAAGCAGATGTTATATTTTTTTGTAAAACATTCCAATCTACATCCCTGATAACCTTTGCATAAGCCCCAAGCATAACTGTATTTGGAATATCAACTTTTATTGTATCAAGTGCAATATTAGTTGCATCAACTGTATAAACATGTGCAGCTTCTTCTGGTAAATTTAATTCTCCTAATGTTTTATTAGAATTAATAATAACTGTACCACCAAGTTGTAACCCCGCAAAAGTTAATGGTAGTTTTAATAATGAATCATCGAAAACTATAACTGCTTCAGGCTTATACACTTGTGATTTTAATCTAATGTCCTTGTTGTCCAATCTTAAAAATCCATGAACCGGAGAACCTTTTCTTTCAACTCCGAAAGAAGGTATAAAATGTGCGTAAGAGCCTGAATCAACAACTGTTTGAACAATTAGTTGAGCTGACTTAATAACTCCTTGTCCACCCTTGCCGTGAAAACGTAATTCTCTCATAATTTTAGTCCTTTCTTAATTAATTTTAATAGCTATTAAAAAAAAGTATTAATCTTTAGAAACTTTGATTATGTTTCTTTATTGTAAACCTAGTTTGTATATAAGTAATTATAGAACATTTTAAAAGCTTTGTCAACGAATAAATAAAAAAATTTCTATATTATAACCCGAGGTTATAATATAGAAATTTTTGCTCCTAATTTATTGATTATTAAATAAAATCCCATTAAGACATATGTAATTTTTATAATCATTACTATAATGATTATAAATAAAAAATTCACTAAAATTGACAATGTACAATTTAGTGAATTTTTTATTATTTATGATTGATATCCCAAAGCAGCTGATACTTTTTGGGCTGTTTCTTTAATTGAATCTATGAGACATTCTTTATTTGCTTTCATTCTATAGGCTGGACCCGAAATACTAATTGCAGCTATTACATCACCTTTAATATCCTTAACAGGAGCAGCATAGCAGACTAACCCTTCCTCATTTTCTTCCATATCTTCCCCATAACCCTGCTCTTTTATTTCATTAAGCTTTTTAATTAAACTATCATAATCTGTGATTGTATTATTAGTGAATCTTATCAACTTGTATTCTCTAACTTTCTTTTCCATTTTTTCATCAAAATTGAACGCAACCAATACTTTACCCATTGCAGTTACATAAAATGGTGTCCGAGCTCCTACCTTAGATATCATCTGGATGGAAGCCTTGCTTGATTCCCTAACAGCAAAAACAACATTAAGATCATCATCTAACATTCCTAAATGAGTGGTTTCATTATGTTTATCCCTCAGTTCTTGCAGATATGGAATTACAATATCTAATATATTATGACTATCTAAAGCAATGGTACCATAATGAGCAAATTTTAAACCAAGCACATATTCCCCATTTTTTGTTTTATTAATATACTTATTCTTTTCAAGGGTGTAAAGCATCTTGAAAATGCTGGCTTTATTTATATTTAAAGCATTACCAATGTCTACAGCTCTTAGCCCATTACGCACACTAAGCAAGTCTAAAATTTCTAAAGTCTTATTCACAGATGTCATTAAGTATTTATCTTCCTTACCAATTTTATCTGTCATATTCATATTGTCCATTTTATTTCCTTTCAACTCATTTTAATTTATTATGCATTTTGATTTTATTTACTAATTATTGAATTTATTGGTTTTCTGACCTTCATAATCCTATAGTAGTTGTTATTCCATCATCAATAATTTGAAACATTATAACACATGAATTTTAAAATTTCTAGAATAACTTTAGAATAAAATTAAGATAATTTTTAAACTTTGTCTTTCTTAGTCCAAACAACTAAGATTTTTCAATATTGACACTTAGCATAGCAGTTGGTTATATGCAAAAACACAGAAAGCTTAATGCCATCTGTGTTTATCTTTGCGTTTTTCCTGTAACTTATGCAAAGCTATTAACCAAATTGGAGTTTTTTCATATACTGATTTGTAATAAGATTAACGAATACTTTCAATTCATTTAGGAGGTGATACAAAATGGCTATCAGACCACCTATTTTACGTACAGGGGATACCATAGGAATAGTTACCCTTGGAAGTCCACGAGATGAATTTACCATTAATTCAAGGATACAGTTTCTTGAAAACATAGGGTTTAATGTAGTTGTTGGCAAATATGTGTATTCATCAGCCGGTTTTGTGGCAGCCACACCACAGCAGAGGGCTTCTGACCTAATGAGTATGTTTGAGAATCCGGAAGTAAAAGCTATAATCCCTACAAGAGGTGGTGTTGGAGTTGCAGACATAATTCCATACCTTGATTACCCTACAATAAATCGCAGCCCTAAAATTATAACCGGATACAGCGATATTACAGTATTATTAAACGTATTGTACATATGGGCAAATATAATTACTTTTCACAGCCTTCTTCTGATAGATTTTAGAGAAACTACCCCTGCGTACAGCTTCAATCAGTTTTTTTCAGCTACATCTACAATATCATCCAGACGTCTGGATAACCCTCCCGAAAACCCCTTAATAAGCAGAATTCAGGGAAATGTAATAGGTACTATCGTGGGAGGCAACCTTACATCATTCGTTGATACTTTAGGCACACCATTTGAAGTTGATACAAGAGGAAGAATACTTTTTATTGAGGAAACTCATGAATCAATAAGTCGCGTATACAGGCTCATAAGTCACTTGATACATGCAGGTAAATTCCA
>JBASLQ010000277.1:0-14399 GCA_049656425.1 Sedimentibacter sp. | reverse complement strand
CCCCTGATGTGTCTTTCAGACTTATTTTTAAGCAAAACTTTTTTAACTTCGCTTGCAGCTGGAGGGTTCAATTTGGGAAGACGTTCTGTTACATCCTTATGGACTGTGCTTTTGCTGACACCGAATTTTTTTGCTGTCTGTCTTACAGTGGATTCAGTACTTATTATATATTCCGCAATTTCCATGGCTCTCCGTTCTATGTAATCTTTCATTCTTAACCCCCTTTGGCATTATACCGTCTTATTACATTTTTATGCATTAGATGGCTCTGTTAGAACCTTATTTTGTTATTGAACAGTAATATAGTCCATAGGATTAACATTTTTTCCTTCAACAATCAACTCAAAGTGTAGGTGGGCACCATCTGTTGATTCAATGCTTGCAGTCTTTCCTACGTTGCCTATTGTTTGTCCTCGTTCAACTGAATCGCCAATTGCTACTTGTGATGAAACTAAATTGCTGTAAAGTGTTTTAACATTATTCCCATGATCAATAATAATTTCTGTTCCTGTAAGCTCTGAATTGTTCACAGCTTCAACTGTTCCTGCTAATGCAGATTCAATCATCAATGTATCTTTTGGTTTAATATCTACACCTTTATGTACTCTCCATTCACCTATTGCTTCGTAATAAACCAAATCCTCCATTGTAAATTCTCTAATCACTTCTCCTACTAAAGGAGCTTTCATTGTTTTTAAATCAAGTGCTTTTGATTCTTCCTCATTGTAATCTTCATCATCCTTGTTGGCATTTTCATAATCTTCCATTACGCCTTCAACAAAATCTCCATATGGATCCACATTGGCACCAATATTTTCATTTTCAACGTCATTTTCTGCCAACTGGTTTTCCTCACCTGAATTTGGATTTGACGTATATCTCCAAATTATTGCCGTTGACAGAAGTACAATACAAAGTGCAATTATAAAGAAACTTGTATCCCTGTTCTTAAGTCTAATAAAGAAATTTTTCATTTTAGCTTTTGTGTTTTTAAATCTATTATTTTTCATATAAACCTCCTGTTTTGTTCTTCTTTATTATCTTTACATAGTGTGTCCCATTTTTTTTATTTAATTCAAATTTGTTCTAAAAAATTTTTCAATTCATAAAATAATAGTAAAACTTATGATAAAGGGGTTGATTTTGTGTTAAACCGACTGATTTTTGCACTGGTTATATTTGGAATGCTTTTTGCAATTCCAAATGTATCCTTGGCTTTTTTTGAAGAGAAAATTAATAAGCCAAATGCAGCTGAAGCAGCACCGGGAGAAGATAATGTTAAAGATGTTCAAGAAACAAATAATGATGATGAGAAATTTGCAATTTCTGATATCAGTGAACCAGATTTAATCAAAGTATACAATTTAAAAACAAATGAAGTCATGGTTATTGATTTTGAAGAATATTTAAAAGGTGTTGTATCTTCTGAAATGCCTGCTGAATTCAATGAAGAGGCTTTAAAAGCTCAAGCAATTACGGCAAGAACATATCTACTGTACAGATTAAAGAAATATCCTGATGGTCAGCCTGAGCATATGGATGCCCCTGTGTGCACAGGGACTCACTGTCAGGTATGGAGTTCAAAAGATGAATTGATTGCATCCCATGAGGATGGATGGTATGACAAATATTGGAACAAAATTGAAGAAGCCGTAAATTCAACAAGTGGCCAAATTTTAACTTATGAAGGCAAAATAATTGAGCCTTTATTTCATTCTGCAAGCGGCGGAAGAACTGAAAATTCTGAAGATGTATTTTCTGCTTCTGTACCTTATCTAAGGAGTGTTGAAAGTCCTTATGAAAGTGAAGCTCCAAAACTTCATGGTTCAGTTAAAATTACAGTAAGTGATTTCATCAGCAAAGTTGAATCTGTATATGGAGATTTAGATCTTTCTCAAGATAATTTAGATGAAAAAATACAGCTCGGGGATGTCAGCGAAGGAGGTAAAATAAAAACCATCATTATAGACAACGCTGAAATTACAGGACGTGAAATGAGATCTCTTTTTAACTTGAACTCAACGAATTTCAATTTTATACAAACAGGAAATGAAATTGAAATTGTTACAACAGGATACGGCCATGGAGTTGGCATGAGTCAATGGGGTGCTGATGGAATGGCTGATGAGGGCTTTAATTACAAGGAAATTTTAAAGCATTATTATACTGGTGTTGAAATTGTGAGTATGAGGTAAATGAAGAATAATAAAACAACATGATGACATGTATTAAATCATAATATTTATTTTTTAATTTACAACAATATTTTTATATGATATTATTGTATTGTAGTAAATACTTATTGAATAGAAAGGATAATATAATGATATTTATAGATGATACAGCTTACAATGAATTTAAGGAATTGTTGGATGAGGCAAATGTTGAATCTTACAATATACGAATTAGTATAGATAATTATTCTTGCAGCGGTCCAATTTTCGGAATATCAGTTAGCGAAGCTACTGTTGAGGATGAAATCGAAACAATTAAAGAAGTTACTTTTATTGCAGAAAAGTCTTTGAGTGAACAATTTGGTGGATTTATAATTGTGTCCAGCGAAGAAAACAGCGGCTGCGGCGTAGGACTTAAACCTGTTGTTCAACTATCATCAAGCTGTGGAAGCGGATGTGGAGACAGTTGTGGCTGCAGCGGCGGATGCCACTAAAAATAAATGAACAGTTAACAATTATTGAGAGATAACGTCTGAGGCGTTATCTCTCTTTTTACAACAAAACCACAAAACTCAAGTACCTGATACTTGAGTTTTGTGGTTTAATATTAAATTGAATTAATCTGCTACGTATGGCATTAAAGCAATTGTTCTTGCTCTCTTTATGGCTCTGGGTACCATTCTTTGGTGTTTAGCACAAGCACCTGTAATTCTTCTTGGTAATATTTTACCTCTTTCTGTTGTATATTTCTTCAACTTTCCAAGGTCCTTATAATCTATATGTGTTGCCTTTTCTTGACAGAATTGGCATACTTTTTTACGAGGTCTTCTTTTGTTTCCCATTCTGTCATTTCTGTCGCCTCTGTCGTTTCTATCGTTTCCGCCTTGTCTTGAACTCATCTGATATTTCCTCCTTCCGCAATATTTTTTCCATTAAAAATTAAAAATTAAAATGGTATATCTTCATCATCTACCGGTTGGAAAATGTCATTGTCTTCATCTGGAAACTCATCGAAAAAGCTGCTATCTGGCTGTACCGATCTTCCTTGTTGCGGTGACGATGTTTGACCTTTCGCACCAATAAATTCTACTCTATCTGCTACAATATCTGTTGTATATCTTTTCTCGCCTGTTTGTGTAGTATAGCTACCTGTTGAAACTCTGCCATGAACTGCGCATTGGCTTCCTTTTGCAAGATAGTTTGCACAGTTTTCAGCTTGCTTGCCAAATACTGTTATACTGATAAAATCCGCTGTCTGTTTTCCTTGAGATGCCAGTTCTTGCTTTTTATCTTTTGACATTTCTTTATCTACCGCTAATGTAAATTTTGCAACAGCCATACCTGTAGAAGGTATGAATCTCAGCTCTGGATCTCTGGCTAATCTTCCAATTAATACAACGCTATTCATAATTTATCCTCTTTTTTTTATTCTATTCTTCTACTGTAATCATATGTCTAACAAAGTTATCACTAATTTTACAAATTCTGTCTATTTCATTAACAGCATCTGCTTCTGAAGTAAAATCAATAAAAACATAATAACCTTCTCTTTTTTTGTCGATTTCATAAGCAAGTCTTCTTTGGCCCCACTCATTAACCTTTTCAATTGTTCCTTGTCTTTCAATTATTATGCTTTTTATTTTTTCAATCTCCGCATTTCTTACATCTTCTTCTAAATTAGCAAGTAAGATTAACGCGCCTTCGTATTTTCTCATCATTTGAGTCACCTCCCTTTGGACTTTGGCCCCTGTAATCCCAGGAGCAAGGATAGCGAATATATTATAGCATTCTGGCAAATTTAATACAAGCATTTTTTAAAAAATTTTCCAAGCAAAATAAAAATAACTAAATATTCATTGATTAGTTTAAATATAAATTTTAAAATTAATCAATTGAATATTATCAGATGTACTTCAATACCAAGTGCTTGCTTTTTAAGCCATAATTTCGTACTCTGCATTTTTATCGCAGTAGCTGCATTTTTGATTTTCATCTTGATATTTAATTATTTGTGGAGCAGATTCTTCAAAATTTACATAATCATCCAATGCAAGCTCCGCATGCTCCAAGCATGCAAAAATAATTTTTACGTTTTTTGCTTTGTCCATATTATCACCTATATTTCATATACTTTGCTTGATCTGTCTCTGTATGTCATATCAAGGCATATGCCCGGATTTACGTCTATAAAGTTTTCTCTCAGTATATTTTCAACTGTTTTATATGCCAGTTGCGGAAAATTATTTTCTTTGCTTAAGTGTCCAAGCAAGACTATTTCAGTTCCCCTTTTAACAACTTTAGATATAAGATTTCCTGCAGTATCATTGGACATATGCCCAAATTCACCTAAAACTCTTCTTTTAAGAGGCCATGGATAAGGACCTATCAATACCATATCTTCATCATGATTTGATTCTACTAACAACAGGTCTGAGTCCATAATGCTATTTATGATATTATCATTTATACAGCCGGTATCTGTAACAAGGCTAATTTTTTTATTGTTATAAAAAATATTATACCCTACTGGCTGCACTGCATCATGGGATATGTCAAAGGACTTAACCATTAAATCTCCAACTTCAGTAAAATCATCCAATATTTTAATATTGTAAGATTTTATATCACCTATGGAAGGGCTCATTGCTTCCCAAGTTTTTGCATTTGCAAAAATAGGTATGTCAAGACGTCTCGACATTATACCCGCCCCCTGAATATGATCTACATGCTCATGAGTTATGAATATAGCATCGATTTTTTTTGGATCTTCTCCTATATTTACAATTTCCTGCTGGATTTTTTTGCCGCTTAAGCCTGCATCCACAAGAATTGTTATGTTTTCTGTTTTAATATATTGGCAGTTGCCACTGCTCCCGCTGTACAATGAACAAAATTTTAATTTCAATTTGTCCTCCCTGATTGAACCTTGCAATTAATCAGTTTATCTTAACACATATATGCAATATATACAAATAAAATTCTTAATGACCTATATTATCCACGGTAAAATTGCATGTAAAGTTCTATTAATAATTTTTTTTGCATAAAATTTATTATATTAAAAATTTGAGGTAAAAAATGATTATAAAAATTAATATAAAAATATTATTATTGTGCACTGCAATTTTATTAGTTTTAGCTTTGATTTTTTCTGTATTTATAAACTCAGCTCAATCAGTTTCAGCAGATGAAGAAAAAAGTTTCATTAAATGGGTTGATTTCAGGGTATCGTATAACGCAATGGACAAAGCAATGAAAGCTGACATAAACAGCATTGATGATGAAGTTAAATTAAGCTGGATTGAAATCTTGTCATACCTGGGAACGAGGTATGGTGGAAATTTTGCCAGATACAAAGCCAAGGATATGGATACACTTATTAACAAGTTAAAAAACGGAGAAAGCATAGAAAGCCTTACGAAAGATTTGAAATATTATGATTACTACTTTGAAGCCTATACTGCTGTTTTAGAGGGTTTGGTTGGACCTTATGAAATACAAATTGATGATGAAAATAATCCGGGCAAAAAAATATGGGTGCAAAAATATGGATTAAAAGCATTTTCGCCTATAGCCGGAGGTTATTATTATAATCACTATGATGACTTTGGTAATTCCAGAAGCTATGGTTTTAGCAGGTCTCACCTTGGTAATGATTTAATGGGTTCTGTTGGCACCCCTATTGTAGCCGTTGAAACGGGAAGAGTAGAAGCACTTGGCTGGAATCAATACGGTGGTTGGCGAATTGGCATAAGAAGCTTGAACAGCAAAAGATATTATTATTATGCTCATTTAAGAAAAGATTACCCTTATGTTAAATCTCTTAAAGAAGGTGATATTGTATATGCAGGAGATGTTATTGGTTACCTGGGCATGACCGGATACAGCAGAAAAGAAAATGTCAACAACATCAATACTCCTCATCTTCATTTTGGAATGCAGCTGATTTTTGATGAATCTCAAAAAGAAACGTTAGCTGAAATTTGGATTGATGTTTATAATATTGTAAATTTATTAAACAGGAACAAATCTCCTGTAACATATAACTCTGAAACAAACGAGTCCGAAAGAATTTATAACATAAGATTTCATAACGTGCCATAATTATTAAAATGGAACGACAATGTCATTCCATTTTTAATTCATATTCTCAATTTCAACTTGATCTAATTTGTCTGAAATTTTTACCATGATGGTAGCAGCTTCAGCTCTGCTTAAATAATCATCAGGACAAAAAGATCCTGAATATTTTCCGGACATGAGCCCATTTGTATATGCTGATTTTACTGCATGTTTTTCTTCTTCGCTTAAGTCGGTTAAATCAGAAAAAATAGTGTTAATATCTAAATCTTCATACTCATCATTTTCTTTGAAAACATTATCCATCAGCATAGTTGCTTCTTTTCTAGTCAATTTTTCCATAGGTTTCAGCTCATTTTCATAGTCATCAAGCAATCCTAAACTGTAAACATCTTCAATATATTCAACTGCCCATGGATGAATATTTTCTGCATCTGTATAAGGTAATTCAACAATTTCATCATCAGTTTCATCTTCTTTGCTTCCAAGAACCTTGCCTAAGAAAATGCAGAATTCTTCTCTTGTTGCAATTCCATCCGGATTAAATGACTGAGATTCGCTAATTATTCCTTTATTGTAAAGGTCCATAATTTCTTTTCTTGCCCAATGAAAAGATATGTCGTCAAATACGTATCTTCCATGTTCTATATCCCCTGTGCGAATAATCCAATTTCTTTCAATCCATCCTTCAGTGCTTTCATTTACAGTTACTTTGTACCAGTAGTATCCATTTTTTAAAACAGGACCATCTGTTATAGTTCCTAATTGGTTAATACTCAGATCATAAATATACTTTCCTGCAGGCTCATCCCTTAATTGATATGTAGCTCTTACTCCATCAGTTCTGACATAATCTCCCTTCTCATACAGCACTATATTTCCGCTGTTTGTATATGCAGGAGTAGGCACAACTAATGATCTGCTTGGCTTGCCGGATTGAGGAAGATATGAAAAGTCTATGTTGTTTATAGTTTTATCATATTCCTTTTCAATAACATTGTATATCATTTGCTGATACGTATAACTTTTTGCATAAGAAGATATCATGTTTGGATTATTGCTTTGTGCCCAGCCATTATATGCCCAAAGAGCAAAATACCAGTTTTCCAAAACATTTGGATCCATATTTCCTACACTTGAAACACTTTGGTATGAACTCATGCTCCATTTATTAAGCAAAACATCTGCTCCTGCTTCAAGGTTATACTCAATGTCATATTTAAGTCTTTGAGAATCATATCCGCCACGTGCATTGTTTATCTGCATTAGTCCAATGCTGCTACCGCTTATTTTGGGACTTCCATCGCTATTGAAATGCTCAAAATTTGATTCAACTCTTGCAATTGCTTTCATTAAAATTGAAGGTATAGCTCTTTTTTGAGCAACCTCATCTATCATGGTTTCAATTTCCTCACGTGAAGGATTACAACTGCCTGCAAAAGCTAATGTGTTAAATGAAAATACAAAAACGAAAATTAATAAAATTATTTTTCGGGTTGTGGTCTTCAATATTTTCATATTTACAGCCTCCCTATCTTTTATTTTAACCAGCACTAATTGTTTATTTGTATGTGGTCAATTAGGTTTAATATCTCTTTCTTGGTCTTTTCTAAAACTTCTAGCGATTTTCCCTCATTTTCTCCATTTATTGAAAAATATACTTTTAATTTAGGCTCTGTTCCTGACGGTCTAAGAACAAGCCATGATCCATCTTCAAAGCAAAACTTCAATACATCTGATTTTGGATAGCTTAAGCGTTCAGTTATTCCTGTTGCAAGATTTAATGCAATACCCATTTTATAATCATAAATATATGGTATGTTTTTCCCTGCCAATGAACTCAGTTTGTTTTCCCTGAAATTTTCCATTATGGCTTTCATTTTACTTTGTCCTGATAATCCTGCAAATGTCAGCGAAATTGTTTCTTCTATATAATAGCCGTGTTCTCCGTATATTTCCTTAAGGACATCTAATAGTATTTTCCCGTTTTTCTTATAATATGCAGCCATCTCGCAAATGAGCATGGAAGCTATAACAGCATCCTTGTCCCTTACAAATGTTCCTGCCAAATATCCGTAACTTTCCTCATAACCAAAAATAAAATTATACTTTTTTGTATCCTGGAAATTTTGCATTAATTCAGCTATATATTTAAAACCTGTCAATGTATCAAATGCTTTTACATTATATTTTGATGCAATTGCTCTTCCTATTTCACTTGTTACAACAGTTTTAACAATTGCTCCATTCTCAGGAATTCTTCCTTGTTCATCTAATGTGCTGAGAACATAATTTAAAAGAAGTGCTCCTGTTTGATTTCCATTTAACGGTACATATTCACCATTGTGATTTTTTACAACCAGTCCTACTCTGTCACAGTCAGGGTCTGTGCCTAAAATTATTTCTCCATTTAATTCTTCAGCTCTTTTTATTGCAATTTCAAATGCGCTGATTTCTTCAGGATTAGGAGATTTTACTGTTGAAAACTGAGGATCCGGTTCTTCCTGTTCTTTAACAACATAAACATTTTTATAATTCAATTCATCTAAAACTCTTCTTACAAGTTTATTTCCCGTTCCATGAAGAGGTGTGTAAATTACTTTTATATCTTTATCAACATCTGTCCTGAGACTTAACTTTTTTACCTCATTTATATAAGCTTCATCTACTTCATTTCCAATTATTTTTATTTTATCATTTCCATCAAACTGGGATAATTTTGTATCCTTTAGTTTAACATTATTAATTTTGTGAATAATTGCATCTGCATCTTTTACTATCTGCCCGCCATATTCGTCATAAACTTTATAACCGTTATATTCCGGCGGATTATGACTTGCAGTTATTACAATACCTGCCTTGCAGCCATTATATCTAACGGCATATGAAAGTTCGGGAGTTGGCCTTAATCCTTCAAACAAATATACTGTTATGTTGTTTGCGGCAAAAACAGAAGCAGCCTTTGCAGCAAATTCTTTAGACATATTTCTTGAATCATATGCAATTGCAGTGCTTATATTTTCATCCTTATATTTCTCATTTAAATAATCAGCAATTCCTTGAGTTGCTTTTGCTACAGTAACAGAATTCATTCGGTTTGTGCCTGCACCTATTTTACCGCGCATGCCACCTGTACCGAATTCCAATTCTTTATAAAATCTATCTTCAACCTCATTGTCTAGCTTTTCAATTTTTTTCAATTCTTCTTTTAAGTCTTCATCGACATATGAGCTATCTAGCCACATCTCTAATTTTTCCCTGTACATGACAACACTCCTTAATTTAAATTTAATGTATTTAAATAGGATTTAAAACTATCCCTCAAATCATCTCTCTTAAGAGCAAAATCAACTGTAGCTTCAAGAAAACCGATTTTGCTTCCAACATCATATCTTCTGCCTTCAAATGTATACGCAAAAACATCTTCAATATTACAAAGGGTTTTCAAACCATCCGTAAGCTGTATTTCTCCGCCAACGCCTTTTTTAGTATTTTCAAGTATTTCAAATATTTTAGGAGTAATTATATATCTGCCAAGTATTGCTATATTTGTGGGTGCATTTTCAACTTGAGGCTTTTCCACAAGGTCTTTTACTGTATACATTTTGTCATTTATTTTGTTTCCAGAAACAATACCGTATTTGTTAACATTTTCCCACGCTACTGTCTGCACTCCAAGAATTGTTGAGTTATATTCTTCAAATACTTCAATCATTTGTTTAAGACAAGGTTTTGGAGAATCAACAACATCATCCCCTAATAGGACAGCAAAAGGCTCATTTCCTACAAAGGATTTTGCACAATAAATTGCATGACCAAGACCCAATGGATCTTTTTGTCTTACAGTATGTATGTTTATCATTTTAGAGATTTTTCTTATTTCTTCCAGCAGTTCTTCTTTATTGTTTTTTTCTAAATTGCTTTCAAGTTCAACAGCTCTGTCAAAATGCTCTTCAATGGAGCCTTTGTTCCTGCCGGTTATAATTAATATATCTTCTATGCCAGAAGCAATTATTTCCTCAACTATATACTGTATTGTTGGTTTATCAACTATTGGCAGCATTTCCTTTGGAATTGCTTTAGTAGCCGGTAAAAATCGTGTTCCAAGCCCGGCTGCCGGTATAACTGCTTTTCTAATTTTCATATTTTACCTCTTTTTCATAATAATAATCAATAGATTAAACTCTATGCTTAATCTATTGATTTATATTGTTTAAGATGCACTATAATTTGTTTTTACATTTTCTGTAATCAATGAATCTTTCAATACATCCATATGTTCCAAAGATTGACCTGTACCTTTTGCGACACAAGAAACTGCATCTTCTGCAATAGCTACACTCAAACCTGTTCTCTTTCCAATTAATTTATCAAGACCGCGAATCAAACAGCCTCCGCCAGTCATTACGATACCTTTTTCACTGATATCTGCAGCAAGCTCAGGCGGTGTTTTTTCTAGAACTGAATGTACAGCATCTGCTATTGAAGTAATTGTTTCTTCCAAAGCTTCCAGCATATCCAATGATGAAATTGTCAAATTAACTGGAAGTCCTGTTACAAGATTTCTTCCTCTTACTTCCATGAACTTTTCTTCTTCTTCGGGGAATGCAGTTCCAATGCTTATTTTAAGTTCTTCTGCACTTCTTAAGCCTATCATCACATTATATTTTTTTCTTACGTATCTTACTATTGCTTCATCGCACTTATCTCCAGCAACTTTAATTGATCTGCTTACGACAATACCCCCAAGTGATATTACAGCAATATCTGTAGTTCCTCCACCCATATCTATAATCATATGTCCTGAAGGTTTTGTTATATCTAGTCCTGCTCCTATAGCTGCAGCTACAGGTTCTTCAATGAGATATGTTTTCTTTGCGCCAGCATTCATGCTTGCTTCAAGTACAGCTCTTTTTTCAACTTCTGTAACACCACTTGGAACACAAATGATAACCCTTGGTTTTATAATTGAATTTCCAACTGCTTTTTTTATGAAATATTTCAACATTTTTTCTGTAATGTCAAAATCTGATATAACACCATCTCTTAAAGGTCTTATGGCAACAATATTGCCCGGAGTACGCCCAAGCATCTTTCTCGCTTCTTCTCCAACCTCTAATATTTTATTAGTATTTATATCTATTGCAACAACAGAAGGTTCATTTATTACTATTCCCTTGCCCTTAATATATACTAGTACGCTGGCAGTACCAAGATCGATTCCAATGTCCATTCTGAAACCCATTTTTATCCTCCTGAAATAAATTCCTATTCTTCTTATATTTTTATGATTTATATTCAAATTATTCAAAATACCACATTTAAGTTATAATGATAAGAATTATAACATATAATTTATTTAATTTCAATTTTTTTGTTTTTGTAAGTGATATTTAAATAAATTTGATTAAAAATAAAAATGCCTGCTTTCGACAGACATTATATTTTTACTATTTAAGCAGTTTCTTTATTTTTTGTACAGGATCTAAAAGTTCACTTAAAGATCCGTCATAATTTAAAGTATCTATTATATTTGCAATGTATTTTGACATGTCGACTTCAGAATACCAAGCCTTTTCTAAAAGTTCAGGTTTTCTGTATATCATATTTGTTGTGAATATTTTTGTTATTATACCTTCTTCATATGCTTTGTCAAATTTTGCAAATCCTTCTGTAAATAATCCAAATGATGAAAAAATATAAACATTTCTTGCTTTTCTTTCTTTTAACTTATTTGCAACGTCAATCATTGAATCGCCTGAAGCAATCATGTCATCAACTACGATTACATCTTTGCCTTCAATATTATCACCTAAGAATTCATGGTTGATAACTGGATTTTTTCCATTAACAATAACTGAATAATCTCTTCTTTTGTAAAACATTCCAAGATCAAGTTCCATAACAGAAGAATAGTACATACATCTTGACATTCCTCCTTCATCCGGAGAAATAACCATAAGGTGATTTCTGTCAATTACTGCATCTGGAACAATTTTGACAAATGCTTTTATCATTTGATAATGCGGATGGAAATCTTCAAAACCATGGAGAGGTATTGCATTTTGTACTCTTGGGTCATGAATATCAAAAGAAATGATATTTTCAACTCCCATATTTGTCAGTTCCTGCAATGCTAAAGCACAATCCAAAGATTCTCTTGTAGCTCTCTTATGTTGTCTTCCTTCATAAAGCATTGGCATTATTACAGTAATACGCTTTGCTTTACCATTCATGGCTGCAATTATTCTTTTTAAATCCTGATAATGGTCATCTGGGCTCATTGGCACATCCATACCATACATTTTAAATGAAACTCCATAATTAAATACATCTGCTATTATAAATATGTCATGGCCTCTTACTGTTTCATTAAGTACGCCCTTTGCCTCGCCTGATCCAAATCTTGGACATACAGCGTCAAGTAAATATGTTCTTACAGGATTTGAACCCTCTGAATATATAACCCCATTATTGTCCTGTCTCCACTCTTTCAAATAATAATCTATTTTTGCCGCTATTTCTTCGCACCCTTTCATTGCAACAATTGACAAATCTCCAAATGGTTTAGGCTCAGCATACACATAATCATTTATATTCATTTTTTCCTCCTGTTTATATAACTATTATATTATTTCACATTCGTTTTTCTTTTACATTCTATCAAAAATTTATCAATTGTCAAAACAAAGTGCCATAAATATTGTTAAATTATCTTAACAAAAAAAATTCCATGATAAAACAGCACTGTTTTATCATGGAATTTGGTTTATATGTACATTTTAGCTATATATGTAGACAGCTCTTCAGATGTGAAAGGTTTCTCAATTATGATTGAACCATTTTTTGTAAGTTCCTCATATTCTGTTTGCCGTGCATATCCTGTAATGAATAATGCAATTGAATTTTCATTTATTTCTTTCATATATTCAAAGAGTTGGTTTCCGGTCATCACCGGCATTGATATGTCAATAACTGAAAAGGCAATTTTATTATGATTTTCATTGTAATATTCCAAAGCCATCATCGGACTATCAAATTTTATTACATCATATCCTAAATCTTCAAGCATTTCAGCTTCAACATCCAATACATTTATGTCATCATCAACTAACATGATAATATTGCTTTCTATTTCTTTTTGTGAATTATCTGTTCCCTTTTCTTTCTTTTTAAAAATAGGCAAAAATATTTCAAAGGTCGTGCCGCTGGTTATTTTGCTTTTAACATTAATAGCTCCTGAATGAGATTTTACTGTGCCGAAAACTACAGAAAGACCCAACCCTGTTCCTTTCGTTTTATTTTTTGTAGTAAAGTAAGGTTCAAATATTCTGTTTAATACTTTCTCGCTTATTCCTATGCCATTATCTTTTACATAAATTTTAATGTACTTTCCTGGTTTTAAGATTTCTCCGTGGCTCAGTACCATTTCTGACATTATCACTGTATCCTCAGTGCCAATTTGTATTTTGCCAAAAGAATCATCTAAAGCATCTTTTGAATTTAATATTAAATTAACAATTGAACTTTCAATTTGTGACTCATCACCGAGGATAACTTTGTTAATTGCACCATATCTGTAACTTAATTCTATTTCTTTGCTTAATATGGATTCTACCATATTATACGTGTTGTCCATAACACTTTTCAGATTAATGGGTTTGTTGATGCTGCTTTCTTTCTTAGAAAACATAAGTATTTTTTTAGTTAAATTTGCAGTACTTTGTGAAATATGAATAATCCTTTCTGCATATTCTTTAATTCTTGCCAAATCATCTGTCTTTTGAATCATTGTAGCATTTCCTATAATACTCATTAATTGATTGTTGAAATCATGTGCAATTCCCCCAGCAAGCTGTCCAAGTGCTGCCATTTTCTCGCTTTGTCCTTTGTCTATTTGTTTCATGTTCTCATTGTTTAAATCTTCAATCTTTTGTTCTTCATTCGTTAACATTTGTTCCCCTTCACTTCGCTAATTTTTTATTTTCATACTAATATACAATTAAACAAGAGCAAATTTTGTAGAAAAATGTTGAAAACAAAAATAAAAAAAAGCAACATCCAACGTCGCTAAGATCGTCAAATGTTGTTTATAATGGTGATCCATCGGCGATTCGAACGCCGGACACCTTGATTAAAAGTCAA
>JBASLQ010000276.1:0-8837 GCA_049656425.1 Sedimentibacter sp. | reverse complement strand
TGCTATGACAGGTTGGAGAGTCGGATATATTGTCGGCAGCAAAAATATCATATCTAATATGTCGAAATTACAGGAAGGAATCGTTTCTTGTGTACCTACATTTATTCAGAAAGCAGCTATAGAAGCTTTGTGCGGACCTCAGGATTCAGCAAATAAAATGATAGAGGATTACGCCAGACGACGTGATATATTGATAGATGGACTAAATGATATTCCTGGAATAAGCTGCAAAAAATCTCCGGGCAGTTTTTATGCTTTTCCAAATATCAAATCTTTTGGTAAAAGTTCTATGGAATTTGCGGAAGAACTTATAAAAGAAGCTGGAGTAGTTGTAGTGCCGGGTTCTGCATTTGGCAGTATGGGAGAGGGATATTTGCGTATTGTATTTGCAAATTCTGATGAAAATTTAAAAGAAGCAGTTAAAAGAATCGACGAATTTGTGAGAAAAAAATATTACAGTGATGTTGCTGACTATTATCCTTCAAGTATAGGATAATACAAAAACTTGAAAAAATCATACTTATTGGGAGATTACCTTGACTTTTTTGTCTATTGGAAATATAATTTATTTAATTGAAATCGTTTAATATTATATTGGAGGTATATTTTATGACAAATGAATTTTTTGTTTCATCTTTTGACCAAACACAATTGTATACTAAAAAGGATATTCCCTCTAATCCAAAAGCTATAGTACTTATAGTTCATGGGCTTTGTGAGCATCAGGGAAGATATGAATATCTTGCCGGCAAGCTGATTGAAAGCGGTTATGGGGTATATCGCTTTGACCATAGAGGTCATGGACAATCTGAAGGCAAGAAAGTTTTTTACAACGATTTTAATGAACTAATTGATGATGTTAATGAAATGGTTGATTTTGCAAAAAAAGAAAATCCATCACTTCCGTTATTTATTCTTGGTCATAGCATGGGTGGTTTTGCTGTTGCAAACTTTGGGATAAAATATCCCAGAAAAGTAAATGGCTTTATTATGTCTGGAGCGCTGACGAGAAATAACATAGGACTTGCTTCTGACCTTCCAAAAGATTTGCCTGTTGATACATATTTTCCAAATGAATTAGGTAGCGGCGTTTGTTCAGATCCTGCTGTTGTAGAAGCTTATGCTCAGGATCCTTATGTTGAAAAGCAAATTTCTGCAGGACTGTTCTATGAAGTATTTAAAGGAGTTGAATGGTGCAAGGAAAATTCTTCAAAATTTACTGACCCGGTATTAATGTTGCATGGTTGCAATGATGGTCTTGTAAGCGAAAAAGATTCGAGAGACTTCTTCGGGGATATTTCTTCTGCTGATAAAAGCCTTAAAATATATCCTCGTCTATTCCATGAAATATTTAATGAACCAGTAAAAGACGAAGTTATTGCAGAAGCAATCAGTTGGCTGAATAAAAGAGTATAATATTTATATTCCGGCTAAATCATAACATCACTGAATAAGTATTTATTTCCTCAGACCAATTAGTTTGGGGAATTTTTTATTAAGAGACATTCTAGAGCTTTTTAAACTTTATTTTTAATTAAGCTTGTTGTTTAAACCTTGACATCCATTATAAAAGGAATATAATTTTAATGAAATTAATAATACTTGGTAGTCTAGGCTTTATATCTATATTTGAACTAAAATGTATTGTCTATAATATCTTTATAGATGTAAAATGTTAAAAAATCTTGAATATAAGAAAGGGGGGATAAGTTTGTTTGAAGAAAAACAAAAAAAATTAATAAATAGTTTGCAAGAAAATAACAAAGATAAAATACACGAAATCATCAATAATATGTATCCAATAGATATTGCCATAGTTCTAGAGGAACTCAACGATGAAAGCTTATTGAAGTTTTATAAATTAATAGATAATGAACTTATGGCTGAGATATTAGAGCAGGCCGATGAGGAATTACAGGTCAGAATTATTAAATTATTTGATTACCAATTTATAGTACATTTGTTTTCATATATGTCAAAGGATGATATAGCTGATATTTTGGGAAATCTCCCCATTAAAATGAAAAAAGATTTATTAAAGATGATGAAGGAGATGGATATTAAACAACTCCAAGAGCTGCTAGGCTATGATGAAGATAGCGCAGGTGGTATTATGACCACAGAATATATTGCTCTTAGTGGAGAATTATCTATAGCAGAATCTTTTAAAAAAATTAAGGAAATTGGACCAAGAACAGAAGTAATCGAGACAATATTTGTAATAAATAAAAGAAAAGAGTTAATTGGAACAGCAGATTTAAGAGATATATTAGTAGCTCCTGATGATGAAAAATTACATAATATAATGGATGATAATATAATCTCAGTTTTCCCCGAGGTAGACCAAGAAGAAGTATCCTTGCTTGTTTCAAGATATGATTTGAAGGCCATACCTGTTGTTAATCGCAAGAATTCTCTTTTAGGAATTATTACAGTTGATGATATAATTGATGTTATTGTAGAGGAACAAACAGAAGATATGTTGCGCTTAGGTGGTGTAAACAAGGAAGAAAGAGTAGACAGCACATTAGCAACTTCTATTTTAAAGAGGCTGCCGTGGTTACTTATTAACCTTGGAACTGCTTTTTTGGCTTCTTTTACTGTAGGGTTATTTGAAGACGTTATAGTAAAAGTAGTGGCTTTGGCTGCGGCTATGCCAATAGTTGCAGGTATGGGAGGAAACGCAGGAACTCAGACGTTATCATTGGTTATTAGAAGTATAGCCCTAGGAGAAGCTAGTTTAGAAAAAAATTGGAAGCTGGTTTTTAAAGAAGTTGCTATAGGCATAATAAATGGCGCAGCCACAGGAGCTGTAGCAGGTATTATACTTTATTTGAAGTATGGTAATCCATATCTTGGTTTAATAATCTTTGCTGCAATGATAGGTAACTTAGCAATAGCAGGTTTTTTTGGTTTTTTAATACCACTATTACTAAAGGTATTTGGTATAGATCCAGCCTTAGCCTCAGCAATATTCATGACAACAGCAACTGATGTTTTAGGATTTTTCATATTTTTAGGTTTAGCAAAGATGTTTTTACCTCTATTGATTTGAAAGTAAACATTGAAGAAATGACTGAAACCTTAGCGCTATCTGTACAAGCTATTTTTTACAAATAATAATCGGAGATTATTATTTGTAAACCGATTTTATTTAAAATACAAAAGATACCGTGATTCATGTTGAATTGGTATCTTTTTGTTTGTAGTACCTATTGCACATTAGCTGCCAATTTTACGCCTAAATCAAAAGCTTTCTGGCAATCTGCTCCATTCATATCAATATTTGATTACTGTTCATGTCATATTCTAACATATAATTCAGGCATTAGTAAATAATATATTAGATTCTGCAATTTTATATAAACTTCATTTATTCTTCAGATTTGTTTTATAAATTCTTTAGATATGTTTGATATAGTAAGTATAGCAAATAAATTCAGGAGAGTAAAAATATGCATTCAGTGAAGACTAAAAAATCAATAATAGCAATAACCATAGTAGTTGCCATCATTTTAATTGTATTTGTGGTATACAGTTTAAAACTTAGAAATGCTGCAGTAAACAGCACAATACCAAGCAATGTAGCCGAATATACAGTTTCAAAAAACAATATAGATGTTTCCGTAGAAGGAAGCGGAAGTGTTAATCCTGCAGATAAAAGAACAATAAAATCAGAAGAGGATGGGACTGTAAACAGCATTTATGTATCAGAAGGTGATTCAATAGAAAGAGACCAGGTTCTTGTGTCGCTTAAATCAGATTCTGCTAATGACAATCAAATACAAATCAATGATTTGAATTTAAAAATAAAGCAGTCACAGAAAACTTTAAATGATCTATATGAAAACAAGAACGAATTGATTATTTATGCTGAAGAAACAGGAATTGTTTCCAATTTTAATTTAAAAGTCGGGGACAAAATCAGTACTAATCAAAATGTAGGTAACATAAGCGATACTGACAATTCATATATTGAAGTGTATTTTTTAAAAGAGAAATTTGAAAAAATAAATTTAGGCGATGAAGCATCTGTTTTTATGACTAAGTATTTTTCAACCGTAACAGGTACTGTAACAGGCAAAGACAGCACTCCTGTGCAAATGGGAGGCGGAATATCCGGTTACCTTGTTTCTATTAAAATACAAAATCCTGGAGGTTACAGCGTGGGTGAATTAGCTCAGATTACCGTAACAAATTCAGGTGGGACATATGAAGGAATGGGAAACGGAAAAATTGTGGATGTAAAAGTTGAAGTAATCACATCAAAAGTAAGCGGAAAAATAAAATCTGTAAATGTAGATAATGGCCAATATGTAAATAAAGGTGATATTATAGCCTCTGTTGAAGGTGATGACATAGAACTGCAAATTGCCGAGCAGCAAAATATTATAGAAAAAAGCCAGTCACAGTTAAATGATTTGATGATAGGGGACACTGTTTATTCTCCAATGAGAGGTACTGTAATAAATATTGACGTGTCAGAAGAAGAAGTTGTTGACAGAAATGCAGTGCTCATGACTGTGGCAGATCTTAGCAACATGGAGGTTGTGCTGGCTGTTGATGAGCTTGATATAAATAAAATCATGTTGGGACAGCAGGCAAATATAACTTCAGATGTATTTAAGGATGAAAAATTTACAGGAAAAGTTACTAAAATATCCATGGAAGGTCAAAATCAAAATGGAGTTACCACTTATGACGTAACTGTAAGACTAGATGACAGAAAAGCTCTAATGTCGGGCATGAATGTGGATATTGAAATATTGTCAGATAATAGAGAAAATGTTTTAGTTGTGCCTATTGATGCTGTCAATAAAATAAACGGTCAATATATGGCAACAATTAAAGATAAAGAAGGAAATAATACTGAAACTAAAGTTGAACTTGGACTGGCAAACAAAGACAATGTTGAAATAGTAAGCGGGCTGAAAGAAGGAGATGTAATTGTTTATACTAAAGTACAATTGGATACAGAAAACCAATTCGGCGGAGCAAGACCAGTAATGAGAGTAGGTTCTCCGGCATCTGAGAGAAGACAGTAATATGATAGACTTAATAGATATTACTAAGACTTATAATATGGGTTCTGTGGAGGTTCAGGTTCTTAAAGGAATTACACTTCATATAAAAGAAGGAGAATTTTTATCAATAATGGGACCGTCGGGTTCAGGCAAATCAACGCTTATGAACATGATAGGATGCCTTGATATACCGTCTACCGGAGAATATTATTTAGATGGAAAAGAAATAAGTACTTATAATGAAAAACAATTATCAAGAATCAGAAATGAGAAAATAGGTTTTATTTTTCAAAAGTTCAATCTCTTGCCTAAACTTTCTGCGTACGAAAATGTTGAATTGCCTCTTGTTTACAGGGGAGTAAACAGCAAGGAAAGAAAAGAAAGAAGTATTGAAGCTTTGGAAAAAGTAGGGTTGGCAGATAGAATACATCACAAGCCTTCAGAACTTTCAGGCGGTCAGCAGCAAAGGGTTGCCATCGCCAGGGCACTGGCAGGAAATCCTCCAGTACTCTTAGCTGATGAACCTACAGGAAACCTGGACTCTAAATCAGGATATGATGTTATGAATTTAATCAAGGAACTTAATGGAGAAGGAAAAACAATAATTCTAATAACTCACGATAATGATGTTGCCAAACAGGCTAGGAAAATTGCAGTTATTAAAGACGGTATGCTGATTTAATATAAACGAAAAAGCAAGAAAGGATTAAAAATGAATATTAAAAATATTGTAAAAATGGCTTTTCAGTCAATTTTATCAAATAAAATGAGGACTTTTCTCACCATGCTCGGCATTATTATCGGAGTTTTTTCTGTAATTGTTCTTATTTCTTTGGGGCAGGGTGCAACGGCAAGTGTTGTTGACAGCATATCAAGCATGGGTTCAAATGTTATAAGCGTAAGTATGTCTGATGATAAAAAATCATTTGATTATAAGGATATTGGGGATCTTGAACAGCTGGAAGGAGTAAGTAAAGTTACACCAGTCTTTAATGCCATGCCTACCGTCAAGTATGATCTTGAAACAAAAAGAATGAGTGTTACAGGAGGTAATGAAAATTATCTTGGCATAAATAATTATGAAATACAGTCAGGCAGGTCCATTAGTCCAGTGGATATTGACTACAGAAACAAAGTAGCGGTAATAGGACTCACAACAGCACAGGACTTGTTTGGAGAAGATAATCCTCTAAATAAAGAAATATCTGTTGACGGAGAAAAATACACGGTTGTGGGAACACTTAAAGATAAGGGTAGTTCTATAATGGGTGACAGCAATGAAATTGTATTTGTACCGGTGACAACTTTAATGAGACAGTTTGACAGCAGCGTTATAAACAGTCTTACAGTACAGGCTCAGTCATCTGAAGTATCAGAACTTGCAGCACAAAATGTCAAAGAGTATATGTATAAATATTTCGGAAGCGAGGATTCCTACAATGTGTTCAGCCAGGATCAATTGTTAGATGTAATGAATGAAAGCACAGCAATGCTTACTGCAATGCTTGGAGGTATAGCAGGAATATCACTTTTGGTAGGCGGCATCGGAATTATGAACATAATGCTTGTGACGGTAACTGAAAGAACCAGAGAAATAGGAATAAGAAAAGCCATAGGTGCCGGGAACACAAATATAATGATACAATTTCTAATAGAATCTTCTGTGTTAAGCGGCATAGGAGGACTAATTGGAGCGGTGCTTGGCATTGCTGTATCATCAGTCATAAGCAAAATGATAGGAATAAACTATGTAATGAACATACCTGTAATAATAGGTACATTTGCTTTTTCGCTGGTTGTGGGAGTGTTTTTCGGACTGTACCCTGCAAACAAAGCTTCAAAACTTAAGCCGGTGGATGCTTTAAGATTTGAATAATCACATAACAAAAATATATTGTACTTAGATTGCCGCAAACTGAGGCAATCTAAGTCATATTAAATTACAATGGGAGGTATTATGGAAAAAGATATGATTTTGATTGTTGATGATGAAAAGGATATTAGAGACTTAATAGATATATTTTTGAAAAATGAAGGATACAATGTTGTTAAAGCTTCAAACGGAATTGAAGCTTTGGACATTGTAAAAAAATACGGTGTTGATTTGATCATTTTAGACATTATGATGCCTCAGATGAACGGTATTGATGCATGCATTAAAATAAGAGAAATCAGCAACATACCGATTATAATGCTATCAGCAAGAAATGAAGACATGGACAAAATATATGGCCTCACCACAGGTGCAGACGATTATCTGGAAAAACCTTTTAATCCTCTGGAATTGTTGGCACGTGTCAAATCTCAACTGCGCAGATATTATAAATTAAACAAATATGAAGATAAAAAAGACAATTTAATAGAAATAGACAATCTTACTATTGACGCGGACACTCACGAAGTTAGAATTGAAGATAAAATAATAAATCTTACAGCCAGGGAATTTGATATATTATTATTTTTAGCCAGAAACAGGGGAATGGTTTTCAGCACAGAAAAGCTATATGAAAAAATTTGGAATGATGAATTTTTTGATTCTGACAACACGGTTATGGTTCATATAAGAAACATAAGAGAAAAAATAGAAGAAATTCCTAAGAAGCCAAGATTTATAAAAACTATTTGGGGAGTTGGCTATAAAATTGAAAAGTAAGAATAAAAAAAAAATCAGAACAGAAATATTAATTGTATTTGCAGTGTGCGTAGTTGTTTCCGTAATTGCAGGAAGAATTGCTTTTTTTGTCGTAGAATTAAAAAATGACAACATAAATTCTAGACAAATTTATGTTGTTAGAAATTTAAACAGCCCTGCAGTAAGTTTGTCAAGGGAAATAGAGCAAAAAAATATTGATATAAATGATGCTGAGCAAATACAGGAGATAATGGTCAATTTTAAAGGTACCTATGAAAAAGTAATAATAAGTGATTCGGTTGGAAAGGTATTGTACAGTACGGATAATTCTGCTGCAGTGAGAGTAAATATAAATGATACTGTAAAAGACTTTATAGATATGGTAATGGGAGAAAATACAAGAAATAGTATTCATAAATACAATAATTACTATACGAGCTTTTATCCGGTACAATTCAACGATGCAGAAGGATATGTAATAATCAATAACAAAATATCGAGGGAGATTTTTTTTAATGATGAATTTATAAGCGACTCAACATTAATATCAATATTTGTAACTTTCATAACCTTTGTTACTATGTTTATTCTACTTACAAATAAGAAAATCAAATACATAGAATATATGTCTGCAGGCCTGCTTGAAATATCCAAGGGAAATTTAAACTACAAAATACCGGTTAAAGGAGATGACGAATTAAGTTTGCTGGCTGCAAATATTAATTTAATGACTGATGAACTGAAAAAACAAATAGATATTGAAAGGAATAGCGAGAAAATAAAAAACGAACTCATAACAAATGTTTCTCATGATTTAAAAACGCCTCTAACTTCAATAAAGGGATATTTAGAAATAATTAAAAACAAAAAACATTGCAGCGAAAACGAGGTAGAACAGTATATAAGCATAATTTACAACAAGTCAGAAAAGCTGGAAAACCTCATAAACGACTTGTTTGAGTACACAAAATTAACCAACAGTACAGTCAGTTTAAATTATCAATCCATAGATTTAAATCAGTTGCTGTCCCAGCTTATAGAAGAATTTGTTCCTGTTACCAATGCAAACAATGTAACTATATCAAAAGAGTTTTTAAATGAAAAAACTATATTGAATCTAGATCCAGACAAAACAGCAAGGATATTTGAAAATCTGCTGACAAATGCAATTAAGTACAGCA
>JBASLQ010000275.1:0-7900 GCA_049656425.1 Sedimentibacter sp. | reverse complement strand
CGTCAGCATGCGGCAAAACAAACCTCGCAATGCTAATACCACCTGAAATATACAAGAAAAAAGGATATAAAGTTTGGACTGTAGGAGATGATATTGCTTGGCTTCGAATAAAAGAAGACGGAAGGCTGTGGGCAATAAATCCTGAAGCAGGATTTTTTGGTGTTGCACCTGGAACAAATGCAAAATCAAATTACAATGCTTTAATGTCCACTAAGAAAAATGCGATTTTTACAAATGTAGTTTACAATTTAGATGATGATACAGTTTGGTGGGAAAAAATGAGTGACAATCCTCCTGAAAACGGACTTGATTGGATAGGAAATCCCTGGAACGGCAAAAATTCTAAAGATAAAGGGGCACATCCTAATTCAAGATTTACTGCACCTGCTAAAAATTGTCCTTGCATATCATCTCAGTGGGAATCCCCGGAAGGAGTTCCATTATCAGCAATAATATTTGGAGGAAGAAGAGCAAAAACAGCTCCGCTGGTATATCAATCAAGAAATTGGCAGCATGGAGTATTTGTAGGTTCAACACTTGCTTCAGAAACTACAGCAGCAGCTGCAGGAAAAGTTGGAGTAGTAAGAAGAGACCCTATGGCTATGCTTCCATTCTGCGGATACAATATGGGAGATTACTTTGCACACTGGTTGGATATGGGGACGAAAATGAGCAATCCACCAAAAATATTCCATGTAAACTGGTTCCGTACAAACAAAAAAGGCGAATTCATATGGCCAGGATTCGGTGATAATTTCAGAGTATTAGAGTGGATTTTAAAAAGATGCGAAAATGAAGTTGAAGCTGAAGAATCTCCAATAGGAAACATTCCAAAAGTTGAAGATATTAATTTTGAAGGAATTAACATTTCAAAAGATATATTGGGTGCTTTGCTTAAAATTGACGAAAATGCATGGCTTGAAGACGAAAAAAGCATAGAAGAATTTTATGCTAAAATTGGAGATACAATTCCATATGAATTAAAAGAAGAATTAGAAATATTAAAAAGCAATTTAACAGAGGCTTTGGCTGCAATAGTTGCATAATATATAATTAATATAAAATTCGAATGCGAAGGAGAAACAATTGAATCTATTGTTAAATCAATTGTTAAATCTATTGTTTTATGAGAAATATTAAAATGATTATTCAGTACGATGGTACAAGATTTAAAGGCTGGCAAAAACAAACAGAAGAAATCAATACTGTTCAAGGAAAACTTGAGAGTTTATTAAGCGCCATGACTGGAGAAGAAGTTCAACTGGTTGGATGCGGCAGAACAGATACAGGTGTTCATGCATTGAACTATACAGCTAATTTTCATACAAATTCAAATGTGAGAACTGAAGATATGTTTAAATATTTGTATGACAATTTACCGGATGACATAGCAGTAAAATCCATAAAAGATTCAAGCGATAGATTTCATGCCAGATATAACATATTGTCAAAAACATATATGTACAGAATAAATAACAACCAGGTAAAAAATGTTTTTGACAGAAAATATATTCATAACATAAGTGATAAATTGGATTTGGGAAAAATGAGACAATGTTCTCAAATTTTAATTGGCACTCATGATTTTCAAAGTTTTACTACTTTAAAATCAAAAACAAAATCAACTGTAAGAACAATTAATTATATAAACATAGAAGAAAAAGACGGCATAATTGAAATAGAAGTAAATGGAAACGGATTTTTGTGGAACATGGTAAGAATAATACTGGGCACTTTAATAGAAGCTGGAAAAGGGAAACTTAATGAAAATGATGTTGAAAATATATTAATGGCAAAAAAAAGAGCTGATGCAGGACCAATGGTTCCTGCAAAAGCATTGTTTTTAAAAGACGTAGAGTACTAAAAGCAATGAACAATATTATTAGTTTTCTAAAATGTTTCCTTCTGTAGATACTACATGGTAGTTCCATGGTATCATTTTTCCTGAATTTAGTAATGCGGTTTTAACGGCATTTACAATACCTGTGCAGCATGGAACTTCCATTCTTAAAACTGTTATACTTTTTACATCATTATTTTTTATTATGGCAGTCAATTTTTCTGAATAATCAACAGCATCCAATTTTGGACATCCTATGAGGGTAATTTTACCTTTCATGAAATCCTGGTGAATATTCGCATAAGCATATGCTGTGCAATCAGCTGCAACAAGAATATGGGCACCGTCAAAATATGGTGCATTAGGGGAAACAAGCTTAATTTGCACAGGCCATTGCCTCAACTGGCTTGTTAATTCAACTTTTTCTTCATGACCAGGACAGCCGCATGGCATTGGTTCCTGTTGTTGTTTTCTTTCTTCCATGCGTTTTTCAACTAGTTCTTTGTCAAATTCATCAGCATCTCTTTCAATAATTTCAATTGCGTCCACAGGGCACTGTGGCAGGCAATCTCCTAATCCGTCACAATATACATCAGAAAGCAATACTGCTTTCCCGTTTATTAATTCCAAAGCTCCTTCATGGCATGCATTTACACACAATCCACAGCCGTTGCATTTTTCTTCATGTATTTTAACTATTTTTCTTTTCATAACTTCCTCCTAAATAATTCTTTACTTATTAAATATGTTATATTAAAATTAAAATAAAGTATGTAACATATGTTACTAAAAACAAGAGGAACTTATGAATGAAATAATTGAAGCAGTCAAAGAAAATCAACTATTTGATAAGATAAATGAAAATGATATATTAAAAATTCTTAAATGCAGCAATGCTTCAGTTGAAAGCTTCAAGGACAATCAGGTTGTTTTTGAAAAAAATGATACTGTTAAAAAAATGGGCATTGTAATAAGCGGAGAATTTAATTTAGTTTCTCAAAAATATAATGGCACAAGAGTAATCATAACAACATTAGAAAAAAATGATTTATTTGGAGAAGCATTAATTTTTTCTTCTGTGAATAAATCACCTTATGACCTGGTCAGTTCGGGAGACAGCAAGGCGCTTATAATATCATACAGCATATTCATTAATATGTGCGTTGAAGTGTGTGATTTTCACAAACAGCTGATTAACAATATGCTTACAATTTTATCGGATAAAATAGTAATGCTTAACAATAAAATGAGTATTTTAAATGCTGAAACGTTAAAAGGAAGAATTGCAGTTTATTTGTTGTCTCTACATAAAAAAACAAAAACACTTACATTTAACATGCCAATGAAAAGGCAGGAGTTAGCTGAATTTCTAAATGTAACGAGACCGTCATTATCACGGGAAATTTCCAATATGCAAAAGGATAACATTATAGAAGTATATCGCTCGTCGGTAAAAATAATAAACATGGATAAATTGAAGGATCTGGCTGATTAAATAACTGGAATAATAAGCAGTATTATTTTTATATAATATTGAAGATAAAAAAAATCTGTGATACAATAAAGTAAAATAAGGGCGTCGTATGATTAGAAAATTAAATGAAAACGATAAAACATAAAATATATTATGTAATAGGTTTTGAGACAATTGGCTATTGTATGATGGCAGTTGAAAAGTAACAAAAACATTAAGTTGTCTTGAAAATTTATAAGGGGAGCAGTCTATGAAACTTAAATTTATACATACGTCAGATATACATTTAGGCAAAAAATTTGATATAAAACATTTCAGCTTGAAAGAACGTGAAAAAAGAAGGCAGGAAATCTGGGATGTTTTTGATGAAATAATTAAAATTGCAAAAAATGAAAAAATGCAGTATTTATTTATAGCAGGTGATTTGACTGAAGGAGAATATATAAATTTTAAAAGCCTTAATAAAATTTCACAAAAATTTAATTTAATTAAGGAAACAAAAATTGTAATAGCATGCGGAAGCAGCGATCCTTACAATATTAACAGCTTGTATGAATATGTACAGTGGCCTGATAATGTATTGTTTGTAAAAAGCACTGACTCTGTTGAAAAAATTTATTTTCCTGAGGATAATTTGTGCGTATATTCCTTAAGTTGGGACAAATCTTCCAGTAATGAGAAATCACAGTTAATATATGACATATCCGTTGATGAAAGCAAATTAAATGTGCTCATTTTAAATTGCGGGTTAGAGCAAGATTCTGACAAGTTGCCTGTTAACATTGATTTAATTAAAAATAAGTTTGATTACTGCGCGTTGGGCGGAAATCACAATTTTACACAAATTAGAAACAATGTGGCATATTGCGGCACACCTGAACCTCTCAGCTTTGATGAAAAAGACGATCATGGAATTATAAAAGGAACATTGGAAAAACGAAATGCAGAATATTCTTTGCAGCCCATAGCAAAGAGGAAATTCACAACGCGCAATATTAATTTAGAAGTAACATACAGTTTCAATAAAATACTTGATTTGATTAAGTTTTCAGGAGACACATTTTCAAATATAAAAGATTATTTGAAAATAAATTTGACAGGTACGGTGAATACTGATATATCAATGGAAGAAGTGGAAAATGAGGCAAAACAATTTTTTTACTACATAGAGTTTGAAGAAAATTATTCCTATAAAAATGCAGAAGATAAAAATTATGACGGCAATGAATTTAATATTATTGAAAGCTATAAACTTCAATTTGAAAATCATCAGGACAAACTGGAACAACAAGCATTTAAGTTAGGACTTGAAGTTCTCAGAAAAGAAAAGGTGGTAAAATAGCATGTACATAAACAAACTGCACTTAAGAGCTTTTGGTAAATTTACATATAAAAGAATTTATTTTGGTAACAAATTTAATATAATTTATGGTGAAAATGAAGCTGGGAAATCAACCGTTCATAATTTTATTGAAGCTTTATTATATGGTTTTGATGAAGATGAAGAAGGAACAGCTAAATATAACAAATACAAACCTTGGAACAACAGCTTGTACAAGGGTTCTTTAGATATGAACAATAAAGCTGATGACAAGTATCATGTTTCTAAAGATTTTTTGTTTGGAACAACACAAGTGTTTAAAAAAGATTCAAGCGACAGATATGAATCTGAACTGTTAGATGAATACATTTCAAATCCGGGGGAATTTTTCTTTAATATCAATAAATTATCATTTTGCAATACAGTGAGTGTTAGGCAGCTTGGAAACAAAACTGAAAAAGAACTTGCAAATGAACTTAAAAATAAAATTATTAATTTAAGCAAAACAAGAGATGAATCTATTTCTATGGAAAGAATTTTAGCTCGCCTTTACAATATTAAAGAAGAAGCAGGAAGCGAGAATAACGACAAAACGTTGTTAGGACAGTATTCCATTCGCTTATCTGAACTTAAGGATGCAAGAGAAAACAGTTTAAATGCAAGCAGACAGGTAATGTTCTTAGCTATGGAAAAAAAGAAGCTTGGAAGCAAAATTCAGGAACTTGATATGCGTATTGAAGAGCTTAAAAATCAATTGTCAGATTATAAGCTTTCAATTGAAAAGGATAAATTTTTAAAAGCAGAACCAATAAAAAGAGAATTAGATGAAATAAATGAAAAACTTTTAAGTTTCAATGATGAAGAAATGATTAAGTATTCTCAGGAAGACTATAAAGAGGCAGTAAGCTTAGAAAACATTTTGTCTTCCATGAAAAATCAAAGGCATATTTTGATGAAGGAAAAAGAAGTGCTAGAAGCAGAACTTGAAAAACTTCAATCAGACATATCCAATTATATTGACGAACAATTTGACATTAATAAATTGAATGGAGATTACAGCAATTATAAAGAAAATAATATAAAAATCAAGGATATGAAATCTAAAATACTTTCAGGACATAATGCCATTAAAAGTATTGATATTGAAGAAATTAACAAATTCATTGCTGATTATAATGAAGTTGAAGAAATAAACAAAAAAATTGATATTACAAAGATTTTACTGGATGAAAAAAATTATGATTTAATGAAGAAGTTTGGAAGAAATCAAAACATCAAAAGTTTTTTTACTTTGATTTTTGGAATTGCTTTTGCAGGTGCCGGAGCATATTCATGCTATTTAGGATATACTTTAAATATCATAGAATATTATTATGGAGCAGGAGCTTTAATTCCTGCAATAATTTGCCTTGTATCTGCATCAAGAAAAAGCAACAAATCAAAAAGTGCAAAAAAGGAAGTTGAAAGTATGGAATGCGAGTATGCAGATTATACAATTTCCATGAACCAGTTAGAAAATGAAAAAGAAGAAATTGTAAAACAATCAGGTTGTGAGAATTTCCATGATATGACTGAAATTTTTCAAAAGAAAAGCACTGAAAATAATGTTGTTGATGAAAAATTAAAACTTTTAAAATATGATGAAGAAAAATTGAAGGAAATTGAAGAAGAAAATGCAGAGTTAGCAAAAAAACTTTCCAATAACCTTTATATATTAAAACTTGCAGAAATATCTGATGAAAACATTAAGGCAGCAAATGATGCATATAACAGAAAAGACCAGATAAAAGAAAAGATTGCACAAATCAAAAATAATATTGAACAGCTGAAACAAAATCTTTCAAAGGCAGATAAAGAAATATTATTTGAAGATAAAAGGATGGAAATGATATTAGGAGCAAATGATATGGACAACTTGGAAAGTTTCAAGAAATCTGTTGTGCAATATGAAAAATATAAAGAACTTAAAGACAGACGAGATTATTGTAAAAGTATTTTAAATACTATAATGGGAAATGATGATTTTGGTGAATTGAAAAAGAAAACAAAAAATGTGATGATGTATGATGTTAAGGAACTTGATGAACAAAAATATCAGCTGAACATTTTTAAAATGAATGATGAAAAGGCTAAATTAGTCGAAAGTATTGATAACATTCATAAAGAAATAGATGATATTGAAAGAAATACCCGCGGCTTGGCGGAAATAGAAGAAGAAATTGATTTTTATGAATACAAAATAAACACATTCAAAAGAAAAATTCAAGTTGCAGAAATGGCAGCAGAGAAAATAACAAAAATATCTGATTCCATTAAAGGTGATTTTATGCCTCTTTTAAAAAGATCAATAAGCGACAATTTTGCTTATTTGACCGGAGGAAAATATAATGAAGTTGTAATAGATGAGCATATGAATATTACAGTTTTGCCGGAGGATAATAAAGACAGAAACATCGAGCTGGAAAGCTTAAGCGGAGGAACATTGGATCAGCTTTATTTGTCTCTTAGAATTGGACTGAGCAATATTCTAAGCGGCAATCAAAATATTCCGTTGATTTTTGATGACAGTTTTGTTCAATATGACTCTAAAAGACTTAAAAAATCTATTGAAATGCTTGTAAGAGAAAGCGAAAGAAGACAAGTAATATTATTCACTTGTCAGGAAAGAGAAGCAGAATTAGCAAAGCAATTGAATGTTAAATTTAACTATATAAAACTATAAGGATTATTATGAAAATATTAGCTATAGCTGATTTGCATTTTGACTTTAAAAAAGAAAAGCCTATGAATGTATTCGGCGATAATTGGATAAACCATGAAGAAAAAATAATTAGAAACTGGAAAACTAATGTTGGTGAAGATGACTTGGTATTAATTCCCGGCGATATTTCCTGGGCTGCAAACCTTGAGGACGCAATGGGTGATTTGCTGAGAATTGAAGAATTGCCTGGCACCAAAATAATAGGAAAGGGCAATCATGATTATTGGTGGGCTACATCCAATAAACTGGATAAATTAAATTTGAAAACAATTAAGTTTTTAAAAAATAACAGCTATGAATATGAAGGAACTGCTATTTGCGGAACCAGAGGCTGGGATACCATGGAAGAACATTCGGAAGATGAATCAAACAAAAAAATATTTTTAAGAGAAATGAACAGGCTTAAAATATCTCTTGATGCAGCAAAAAAAAGTAAGAATCCAATAATAGTCATGCTTCACTATCCGCCATTTGACAGTGACGGGCTTCCAAATGAGTTTTTTT
>JBASLQ010000274.1:0-4439 GCA_049656425.1 Sedimentibacter sp. | reverse complement strand
GGTTATAAAATGCCAAAAAAGTTTTGGTAAAAGGGAGTAGCAATTAGCAATTAAATCATAAAAATACGTTTATTATGATTTATTAGTTTTTACAACGCAAATAATTCAAGTAAATTATATATTGCTTATTCCTGTTTTATAAGTTATAATACAGTTGTTAAAACAAAACTAAATATGGTTGCATCAATATATAAGGATAATATGGTTCCTACGTCTCTACCAAACAGCCGTAAATTGTTTGACTATTGAAGGTATTTTTATTATTGTCTTGTATATGATGCGAATAGTTAACCTATTCGCTTTTTTTTACGAATGATGCGAAAAGCAAAACTTATTTAGCTTTGACTTTTCTCATATAAATCTTAAATTAAAAAATTTTGGAGGAGCAATAAGTGAAAAAAATTATTAGCATTATATTAACATTGGTATTAGCACTTTCCTTATTTACTGCATGCGCAAATAAGGAAGCTGCAGAACCAGAAGTAAAACCGGCAGTTGAGAAGCCTGCAGCAGAAGAACCTTCAACAACTGGAATTTTTCCGGCAATTGCAAAAGAAGATATTAAAGTTGGCGTAATTCATATTGGAAACCCTGCAGATGGATCCGGCTATACATTTGCACATGATCAGGGAATTGTAGGAATGCAGAAAACATTAGGTCTTGAAGACAGCCAGATTATTCGTAAAAACAATGTAGATGACGGTGACCCAACGGCTACTGAAACAGCTATTCTTGAATGTATTGAAGAAGGAGCTAACATAATATTTGGAACAAGCTGGGGATACATGGATACAATGGAAGCTTTAGCAGCTGAATACCCTGACGTTATATTTTCACATGGTACAGGCTATAAAAGCAATGATACAAACTTAAATAATTATTTCGGAAGAATTTATCAAGCCAGATACTTATCAGGTATTGCAGCCGGTTTAAAAACAGAAACTAATTTAATTGGATATGTTGCAGCTATGGGACAGGAAAATTCAGAAGTAACAGGTGGTATTAATGCATTTGCTATGGGCGTAAATTCTGTTAACCCGGATGCACAAGTTTATGTAAAAGTAACAAACAGCTGGTTCTCACCGGAAGAAGAAACAAATGCAGCAAAAGCATTATTAGCTGAAGGTTGTGACGTAATCGCCCAACATTGTGATACACCTAACCCACAGTTAGAAGCTGAAAAAGCAGGAGCATTTGGAGTTGGATACAATTCAGATATGTCTAAAGATGCACCAAAAGCTACATTAACATCAGCAGTATGGAATTGGGCATCATATTACACATGGGCTGTAGAAAATGTAATTAACGGAACATGGACAAATGAAAACTATTACGGCGGAATGCAAGAAGAATTAGTAGACATCGCACCTCTTAATGAAAGCATAATAGCAGAAGGAACTAAAGAAGCTGTTGAAACAGCAAGAAAATCTATACTTGATGGAAGCTTCAATGTGTTTGACGGCGTAATTGAAACTAACGATGGAAAAACAGTTGGAGAAGAAGGCAAAACATTGGACGATGCAACAATTACCGGAGGAATTAACTGGTACTTTAAAACTGTCACAGTAAAATAATTAAGTATTACTATTAGTCAGCTTTCGATGAATTAATTAATGAAAGCTGACCATTTATATTTTAGGCATTGCTTGTGAGAAAAATCATTACATGTATTATATGCTTGCAATCATGCAGATAGGAGTAAGTATGTCAAAATCGAATGATACAACATATGCCATTGAGCTTAAAGGAATTTCAAAAATGTTTGGAACTGTCGTTGCTAACGACAACATAAACCTTAATATAAAATATGGCGAAATCCTGGCTTTGCTTGGAGAAAATGGCTCGGGTAAAACAACTTTAATGAATATGCTGTCCGGTATATATTATCCGGATGGTGGAACCATCTCCATTGCAGGTAAGGAAGTTACAATAAGTTCACCTACAGAAGCAATTGATTTTGGAATCGGCATGATTCATCAACATTTTAAATTAGTGGAAATTCTCAGTGCTATGGACAACATTGTTATAGGCACAAAGGAAAAATATTTAAAGCCAAAAGCTTTAAAAGAGAAAATATTGAATATCAGCAATAAATTTGGACTGGAAATTGAACCGGAGAAAAAAATATACAATATGTCCGTAAGTGAAAAACAAACGGTTGAAATTATGAAAGTATTGTACCGTGGAGCTGAAATTTTAATTCTGGATGAGCCCACAGCGGTATTAACTCCTCAGGAAATTGAAAAATTATTTATTATATTGCGCAAAATGAAAGAGCAAGGCAGCGCAATAATTATCATTACACATAAACTTCATGAAGTTCTATCAATAAGCGACCGGGTGGCAATTCTTCGCAAAGGTAATCTTATTGATACTGTAAAAACTTCCGAAACAAATGAAAATCAACTCACTGAATTAATGGTCGGAAGACCTGTGAGTTTAAAAATTGACAGACCGGAAATAAAAGATAAAAAAACTATTCTCAAAGTAATAGACCTTACCGTCACTAATGATGATGGAACAGAAGCTCTGAAGAATATAAATTTCAAACTTAAAAGCGGAGAAATATTGGGCGTTGCAGGAATTGCAGGCAGCGGACAAAAAGAACTGTGTGAATCTATTGCAGGACTTACAAAAGTAAAAAAAGGTGCTGTATTATGTAATAAAGAAAATATCATTGGGAAAACACCTGATGAAATAATAAATCTGGGCATCAGCATGAGCTTTGTACCTGAAGACCGTCTTGGCATGGGATTGGTAGGTTCTTTGGGTATGATTGATAATATGATGCTGAAGTCTTACAAGAAGAACAATGGATTTTTTATTGATAAAAAACCTTCAAGAAAATTATCTGAGGAACTGGTTAAAAAACTTGGTATTGTGACACCAAGTGTGGATACACCTGTTCGAATGATGTCAGGCGGAAATGTTCAAAAAGTTTTGCTTGGCAGAGAAATTGAATCAAATCCAAATGTACTGATAACTGCTTATCCAGTAAGAGGGCTTGATATTAATTCATCCTATGTAATTTATGATTTGTTAAATGAGCAAAAGAAAAAAGGTGTTGCAATTTTATTTATTGGTGAAGATTTGGATGTATTGCTGGAATTGTCCGATAAAATAATGGTTTTATGCCACGGAGAATTAAAAGGAATAGTGGATGCCAAAGAAACAACAAAGGAACAAATCGGACTTATGATGACAGGACGCAGTCTGGAGGGAGTTGATTTTGATGAATAATATATACAAAAATTCAAAAGAACCTCTTATTCGTACTGTAAAAAGAGCTGAACGTTCAAAATTTGATATAATAAAATTAAGAATAATAGCTTTTATATTTGCTTTAATTGCAGGTGGACTATTTATTATATTAATAGGATTTAATCCATTTGAACTATACGGAACAATTATTTCAGGAGCTTTTAGAAGCAAGATGGCTATTCAAGCAACTGTAAAATTCATGATTCCATTACTTATTTCCTCTCTTGGAGTAACACTGGCATTTAAAATGCGTTTTTGGAATATAGGAGCTGAAGGTCAAATAATAGTGGGAGCAATTTGTTCTTCATATTTTGCTTTGTTTCACAGTGACTGGCCGCATATATTGTTATTGCTGTCTATGTTTATAGCCGGTTTTATCGGAGGTGGTTTGTGGGGACTGATACCTGCTTACTTTAAATCAAAATTTGATACAAATGAAACTCTTTTTACATTAATGTTGAATTATATAGCATTGCATATTATATCATTCTTACGTGATGGTCCATGGAAAGATCCGGGTTCTTCAGGATTCCCTAAAATCGCCCGTTTTGATGCTAATGCTCAAATAGATAAAGTGTTAGGTGTTCAGTTTGGATGGAGTATTGCCTTAATACTTGTTGTCATAGTATTTATTTATATTAAATATACAAAACAAGGATATGAAATAACAGTAGTTGGTGAAAGTCAGGCCACTGCCAAATATGCAGGTATGAATGTTAAGAAAATCATTCTTCGTACAATGATTTTAAGCGGAGGTATCTGCGGCATTACAGGAATGATTCAGTCAGCCGGTTCAGATATGACTCTGGCAGCATCTGTAGCAGGCGGTGTGGGTTTTACAGCTATAATCGTTGCATGGCTTGCAAATTTAAATCCATTTGGTATTTTAATGGTTTCATTTTTATTCAGTGTGCTGGAGAAGGGAAGCAGTGTTATGCAGTCAACATTTGGAGTGTCTACTTATTCAGCGGATGTTCTCCAGGGAATAATTTTATTCTTTATTTTAGGATGTGAATTTTTTATTCGATATAAATTTGTATTGCGAAGCAAACATAAAAAAAGAGGTGCCCAAGCATGAACATGTTTTTAAACTTTATAATTGCAGCAGTGTTTGCGGGAACTCCATTGTTATTTGGAACATTGGGTGAAATAATGAATGAAAAAGCAGGTCATTTGAA
>JBASLQ010000273.1:0-10169 GCA_049656425.1 Sedimentibacter sp. | reverse complement strand
ATTTGAAACTATAAAATTATCATTGAAAGAATGGGTAAACTTAATTTTATTATCAATGGTTCCACTGTTATCGCATGAAATTATAGTATTGTTCAAGCACTTGTTTATTAAGAAGGCATAAAAAAACATAAGAAAATGAGCTTATCAAATTGATATGCTCATTTTCTTATGATATTTATTTTTCTTCATCATCAGTTGGTGTTTCAGCAATTTCTTCTAAAACTTCCGTTCTGGATTCTTTTCCTTTTTTGCTGACACTTCCAATTGCCCATTTAGAAAATTCTATTCTTTGTTTTGCATGTGCCAATTCTAACGTTACAACTTCATCATTAACTTTAACAACCTTGCCGTGAATACCACCGATTGTAATTGCTTCGTCTCCAACAGCCAAGCTGTTTCTCATATCCTTGACTTCTTTATCTTTCTTTTTCTGTGGTCTGATCATCATAAAATACATTACTGCAAATAGCACGATCATCATAAGTATTCCGCTAAATTCTTGTGGCATAGTTCCTCCTAAGTTTAATTAATATCCATAATTTTCATAAAATTCTTTTTTGAAGTTCATGAAATTATCTTCCTTTATACTTATTCTAATACTTTTCATTAAATTAATCAAGAAAAATAAATTATGAATTGAAGCAAGCCTTGCTCCTAATATTTCATTTTCATTGAATAAATGTCTGATATATGCTCTTGAATAATTTCTGCATGTATAACAATTACAATTTTCATCTATTGGTTTAAAATCATGCTTGTACTTTGCATTTTTAATTGTAAGTTGACCTTTACTTGTAATAAATGCACCATGTCTTGCCATTCTTGTAGGCAATACGCAGTCTGCCATATCTATTCCCCTCTCAACAGCTTCAAATAGATAATCCGGACTTCCAACACCCATTAAATACCTTGGTTTATCCTTTGGCAGCAAATCAACAGTATAGTCCATTACCTGGCACATTAAATCTCTGGGTTCTCCAACGCTGAGTCCGCCTATTGCATATCCTGGAAAATCAAGTTCAGTAATTTGCTTTGTGCTTTCTCTTCTTAAATCTTCGTACATTCCACCTTGAACAATTCCAAACAATGCTTGATTTTCTGTGTTCTTATGAAAATCTTTGCAACGCTTAGCCCAGCGTGAAGTACGTTTTATTGAATTTTCAACATATTCATAAGTTGCAGGATAAGGGATACATTCATCAAATGCCATCATTATATCTGAACCAAGACAATTTTGTATTTCCATGGATTTTTCCGGACTTATAAATTGTTTTGAACCATCTACATGAGATCTGAATTCAACGCCTTCTTCTGTTATTTTACGAATTTTACCAAGGCTGAACACCTGAAATCCGCCACTATCAGTCAATATAGGTCTATCCCAATTCATAAATTTGTGAAGCCCTCCGGCTTCCTTAATAAGTTCATGACCTGGCCTTAAATACAAATGATATGTATTTCCTAAAATTATTTGTGCTTCCAAGTCCTTTAATTCTTCAGGAGTCATTGCTTTTACAGTTGCTTTAGTACCAACGGGCATGAATATAGGAGTTTCAATATCCCCATGGTTAGTGTGAATTTTACCAAGTCTTGCCTTACATTCTTTAGATTCTTTTATTAATTCAAATTCAAACATTTTTCACCTACTCAATTTATTTAATCAACATTGCATCGCCAAAGCTGAAAAATCTATATTTTTCTTTAACAGCAGTACTGTATGCTTTCATTATTTTTTCTTTGCCTGCCAGAGCGCTTACAAGCATAATAAGGGTAGATTCGGGAAGGTGGAAATTAGTTATTAATGAATCTACTACTTTGTATTTGTATCCGGGAAATATAAAAATATCTGTCCATCCTTTTTGTGCACTTACAAAGCCATTGTCATCACCAATAGTTTCCAGAGTTCTTGTACTGGTAGTTCCAACAGAAATTACCCTAAACCCGTTTTGTTTTGCATTATTGATTTTATCTGCTTCATTTTGTGTTAATTCATAATATTCCGAATGCATTTTGTGTTCTGTAATGTATTCAGCTTTTACAGGTCTGAAAGTGCCAATCCCTACATGAAGAGTAAGTCTTGCTATATTTACGCCGTTTGCTTCAATTTTTCGAAGGAGATCATCGTTAAAATGAAGACCTGCAGTTGGTGCAGCTGCAGAACCTGGATGTTTTGCATAAATTGTCTGATATCTGTTTTTATCTTCAAGTTTTTCATGTATATATGGCGGAAGAGGCATTTCACCAAGAGAATCTAATATTTCTTCAAAAATTCCTTCAAATTGAAATTCAATTATTCTGTTGCCATCCTCCAACACTTCAACAATTGTACCAGTGAGCAAGTTTTCCTTAAACACAATTTCTGCACCGGTTCTAGCTTTCTTACCTGGTTTTACCAGTGTCTCCCACTTTTTATCATCTATTCTTTTCAACAAAAGAATTTCAATAACAGCATTTGTATCTTTTCTTACTCCATAAAGCCTTGCAGGCAATACTTTTGTATCATTAATTACCAAGCAATCTCCTTTTTTCAAATATTGAAGAACGTCGTAAAAATGTTTATGTTCAATTTCACCTGTTGCTTTGTCAAGAACAAGAAGTCTTGAATGATCTCTTTCCTTAATTGGAGTTTGTGCTATAAGCTCCTCCGGCAAATCGTAATAAAAATCACTTGTTTTAAAATTATTTTCTATCATTTAATTGTTACTCCAGTATAATAATGTTTTAATATTTCATCATATGTAAATCCTTCTTCTGCCATTTCCTTGGCTCCGTACTGGCTCATGCCAATTCCATGCCCCCATCCTCTGCCGTCGAAACTATATTCAGTAGAGTTAGTGTCTATTATTTTCACGCCGATTGAACTTATGAAGGCCAATTTTTCCTGACCAACTATTTTCGTTCCGGAACTTGAAATTGCATATTTTCCTAAAATGCTGCCTGAATCAACTTTAATTGATTCTGCATCATCACTTGTGTCTTCTTCTTTTTCATTTTCATCTGTTATAGTGTCTAAAATTCCTCCTCTTGACGGAATATCATTTTTATCTTCATTGTTTTCTGATTTTTCATTGTCTATAATTTCATCATTAGTAAAATAAAAGACACTGCCATTTCCAATTGTAAACCAAGAGCTCATAAGCCCAAGAAGCAATCTTGCATCTTCTTTCTTATATGAAATTTCTCCACTGTCAGTTAAAAATATACATTCCATAACTCTGTTATTTTCAGATACTTCTTTTATTTCAATTCCGTAAAGTTCGCTGACATTATTGCCGTCACTATTAAGTTTTTTTATTATTTCATCCTTTGCATAAGTTTTCTGCCACTCTGTGTAAGGTGAATTAGAATTGTCTGAATATTCATCATCAACTCCTACTGCATATGGAAGTGCTGCAGACCATACATTTTCTGAATTTTCTGTCTTTCCTCCGCTGGTTGAATGATAAAAAGCTTGTATTAATTTATCATCATAATAAATCATTTCACCCTTTGTTTCATCAACAGCTTCATTTGTTGAGCTTTTTTCATATGCATATCCCCAATAAACCTGACTGTTCTGATTATCCTCCAAGTCATACCCGTAAGATGAATATGAATTGATGCTGTACACAGCATATGTTCTTGCAGCTACAGCCTGAGCTTTTAATGACTCCATTCCCCATGATGCAACTATTTCATTTGGCACAACACCATATAAATAACTTTCCAGATCCAAATAATTTACAGATAAAAGCTTTGAATCATCAATGATATTAAATGCCAGCAACCCTCTGTAAGGCCTTCCGTCAATTTTTGCCATATTGCCTGAAATGTCACCCTTGAAAGAAGAAAAGTAAAGTTCCTGTTCATTTTGGTACATGAAGACTTCATTATTATAATTGTCATATAAAATAATATTTTTCATGTTTCCATTTACTGCATTGCTGTCAATACCATTTCCATTTAATTTATCTGCAAAAGCTTCTGCCATTTTCTGAGTTGTAAAATTGCCTGCATAAATTTGAAATCCTTCGCTGTCATAATAAGGATAAAAATCTTCATTATATTGATTTTCTAAATTTTCCGCTTCAACATTTGCATCATCATAGGACGAATAACCATCATTAATAACAACGTGGTATGGACCATATTTAGCAGAGCTTGCTTCATTACTTGCTAAAAAATTATAATTGCCGTCATAATAGGAATCAATTAGAATACTTAGTTTTTCGCAGTCCAATGTGAACAATTCTTTAGAATCCTCATTATCTTCGTATACAGTGATGTTATCATATCCATCAAGTGACAATTGCTGATTAAACAATCTTGGAGATCTAATTCTAACTTTCACATAATAATCTTGAGTTGCTGCTCCAAAGCATGTAACCGATAAAAGCAGCATTGCCAAAAATGAAATTGCCGTTATTTTATATATTATTTTTTTCATAAATTACCCCTCTGTATCAATACTGATTTGATCTGAATTTTGTCTTGATTTATGCACATGCTTGTAACCCATTTCTGTAACAATTCTTCCTCTTGGAGTTCGGGCTAAATAACCAATCTGAAGCAAATAAGGTTCATAAACATCTTCAATGGTTCCTTTTTCTTCTCCAATGGAAGCTGCCAGTGTATCAAGACCAACAGGACCGCCCTTGTAATAATCAATTATTGTATTTAAAATTCTTCTATCCAGCTTATCAAGCCCAATTTCATCAATTTCCAGCATTTTCAACGCTTTATCAGCAGTTATGGTATCTATTATGCCATCGCTTTTAACTATGGCATAATCTCTTACACGTTTTAAAAGTCTGTTGGCTATACGTGGAGTTCCTCTTGAACGCCTTGCAATTTCTTCAGCTCCTTCACCATTAATCTCAACATTTATAATGCCCGCTGAGCGAAGTACAATTTCCTTCAAGTCTTCTGCATTATAAAAATCAAGATTGCACATGACACCAAAACGGTCTCTTAATGGTGATGCCAGCATTCCTGAACGTGTTGTGGCTCCTATCAGCGTAAATTTAGGCAAATCCAATCGAATTGACCTTGCGGAAGGACCCTTTCCGATTATTATGTCAAGCGCATAATCCTCCAATGCAGGATACATAATTTCTTCTACAGTTTTGTTTAATCTGTGTATTTCATCTATGAAAAGAACATCATTTTCATTTAAATTAGTAAGTATTGCGGCCAAATCTCCCGGCCTTTCAATGGCAGGACCTGATGTAACCCTAATATTGACTCCCATTTCATTTGAAATAATATTGGCTAGAGTAGTTTTTCCCAACCCCGGAGGTCCTGAAAGCAATACATGATCCAGTGGCTGATTTCTTATTTTTGCTGACTCAATAAAAATATTCAATACTTCCTTTACCTTATTCTGCCCAATGTACTGAGAAAGCCTTTGAGGTCTTAAACTAAGCTCTAAATCTTCTTCTCCGTTATTTATGGTGCCGGCAACTATTTCATTTTCTCTATCAAACATTACAATACCTGCCTACTCATATTTTTTAATGCTTCCTTTATTATTTCATTTTCGCTTTTTCCGTTCAAATCCATACTGTCCAGCGTTCTTTTCGCATCAAGTGAACTAAAACCAAGAGAAACTAAAGCATCAAGCACATCTGACACTTCATTTGATATTTGAGAAACATATTCTTTTTCTACTCCCATTGAAAGGTTTTCTAACATTCCAACTTTATCTTTAAGTTCAAGTATTATTTTACTTGCTGTTTTCTTCCCAATTCCGGGAACCCTTGACATTCTTACTGCATCATCTTTTAGTATTATTTCTTTTACAGCGTTTGCTTCATATGTGGACAATATTGCAAGCCCAACCTTTGGTCCTACACCATTTACAGATATAAGTTTTTTAAACAAGTCAATTTCATCCTGAGTTAAAAAACCATACAAAGCAATTATATCTTCCCTTATATGCATATATGTAAGTATCAATGAACGCTCTTTCTCATTTAGCTTATTGAGAGTAGAAAGCGAAGTATTGATAAAATATCCAATGTTGTTGTTTTCTAAAACTATGTAATCTAAACCTTTTTTTATAACTTCACCCTTAATGTAACTAATCATATTTCTCCTCCAGACACGTGGACGATACCTGTCTTTTTTTCCTTAGTACTAATAATTCAATACTTTAAAATTCTAAAGTTATCAGCAAATTTCAATGAATGAGCATGACAAATTGCAGTAGCCAGTCCATCAGCAACATCATCAGGCTGAGGAATTTTATCAAGTTTTAAAATAATTTTTACCATTTCTTGAACCTGCCTTTTGTCAGCACGTCCATATCCAACTAATCCTTGCTTTATTTGAAGCGGAGTATATTCATAAAGAGGTATATTTTTGTTTTCAGCTGCTAAAAGATGAACTCCTCTTGCTTGAGCTACTGCAATTGCAGTTTTAACATTTTTATTATAAAACAATTCTTCTATTGCAACTGCTTCAGGTTTGTATAATTCAAAAAGAGCAGTGTAACAGTCATATATTTTCTTAAGCCTCTTTGGAAATTCCTCGCAGCTTTCAGTTATAACAGCACCATATCCAATAACCTCAAATTTATTTCCTACATAATTTAAAATACCATACCCCGATATTGCAAGTCCGGGGTCAATTCCAAATATAATCATATGCTTTCCTTACTTATATTTATTTCAGATAATTGTTTTATTTGTTTATCAATCGCTCATCTATGGCTGAATCCATTGCTAATCTACTGTTTTTCATTATAGCATACATTTGTTCTTATGTTAAGCACTTTTTATGAACGTAATTGCATTATGTAAATTTTTTCTATTTTAAAATTTTTGTTTTGCAACAATTTAAAATATGCTATAATAAAGTTAATTACAGAAATGGAGACAATTATGTTTAAGAAAGATAACAAACTAAAAAGGTTTGATTTTATATTGTTTTTTACAACAATAATTTTATGTATTTATGGATTTATAGTCATTAACAGTGCTACCATGAGCAAAGCTTCAGGAAGCGAACCATATTTAAAAACTCAAATGATAGCATTCTTCCTTGGATTGGCAGTAATGTTTGTTCTCGTAATGATTGATTTCGATATTTACGGAAGCTTTTATCTTCCGATTTATGGTGTTTCGGTTGCTCTTTTGCTATATGTGCTTATAAATCCGGTTAGTGCTTCAGAATGGGGAGATGTTAGAAGCTGGGTTGCCATAGGTCCTGTTGTATTTCAGCCATCTGAACTTGCCAAGTTTGGTATTATTATTTCTGTCGCTAAATTTATTGATATAAATAAAGACAATATTGATAATCCGGGTGTCTTAATAAAAGTTTTAGCATTTGCATTTTTTCCTGTTGCGTTAATTTTATTGCAGCCAGATTTAGGTACAGCGTTAGTTTTCATATTTTTTATTGCAGTAATGATATTTATATCAGGAATAAACAGAAAATATATTACTATAGTGCTCATTATAGGATTAGTTCTTTTAATTATAGGAATTGTAACATTTTTCTACATAATGCAAGACTACACACTAAATGAGGATTACCGTTTTGACAGAATTGTTACATTTTTCTATCCTGAATTAGACCCGGAAGATACGGGCTATCAAGTTATTCAATCGAAGACTGCGATAGGCTCCGGAATGCTCTATGGAAGAGGTCTTTATAAAGGAGTTCAAAATCAGCTTGGATACCTTCCAACTAAAGAAACAGACTTTATTTTCGCAGTAATAGGAGAAGAATTAGGACTTGTTGGGGGACTTGTTCTCTTATGTCTTTATGCAACTTTATTATACAGACTTATTCGAATTGCCAAACATGCTTCTAATATGTTTGGATCATTAATTGTAACAGGTATAACAGGAATGTTATTGTTCCATATTTTCGAAAATATTGGAATGACAATGGGGCTAATGCCGGTTACAGGTATTCCTCTTCCTTTTATCAGTTCAGGAGGAACCTTCATGCTTGTAAACATGGTAAGTATAGGCCTGGCACTGAGTGTTGGAATGAAAAGAGGAAAAATCGACCTGAACGACTTTTAACGATGGATAGCAATAGAAAAGCAATTGATAGGAAATATTTCAATTGCTCATCATTGCTTTTCTATTGCTATATCAATTGTTTTTAAAAGCAGCTTCCGCCTATAAATTCTCTTAGAATGGATGTGTTTGATATTGCACTTTCATCCTCAATTGTCATGAAATAACTGAAAAATTTCAAGAGTCTTTGTCTTTCTGTATAAAATCTGCTGTCTTCTTGTATTTCCATAATCAGTGGCTCTGCATACTTTTTAAGAACACAAAGCTCATATACCAGTGCTGAATTAAAAATCGCATCAGCATTTTCCTGATAAGGAAAAATATATTTTTCTGTGCCTTTCACAACATTATCCCAAAGTTCCATAGTTTTAATTACACTGTTTCCTCTGTGGGTATTATCTCTTACTATACGTCTTATAAGCCTTAAATCAGATGTAGAAATACGGTTATGGTTATCTATGTTTAATTGTGTCAAAGCACTGATATATATTTTAAATTTATTTATATGAGGAATATTTTTAGTAAGCTTATCATTTAAGCCATGTATGCCTTCAATAAGTATTATGTGATCATTTGTTAATTTAATTGAATTTCTTGCATATTCCCTTTTTCCTAATTTAAAATTGTAATTTGGAATTGTTACTTCTTCACATGACATTAAGTTTAACAATTGCTCGTTGAAAAGCTCTAAATCCAATGCATCAATTGTTTCAAAATCAAAATCTCCATTTTCATCTTTTGGAGTTAAATGTCTGTCAACAAAATAATCATCAAGTGAAAGCGCAAATGTTTTTTTCCCATTAACTCTCAATTGAATAGAAAGTCTTTGAGCAAAAGTTGTTTTTCCGGAAGATGACGGGCCGGCGATGAGCACTATTTTAATATTTTTGTCGTTTGCAATTTCATCAGCCATATAAGCTATTTTTTTCTCATGCAGCGCTTCATTAATACGTATAATATCATCAATTGTGTTATTCGCTATTTTTCTGTTCAAAGCTCCCACGTATTCAACATCCATTATTTCACCCCAATCTTCAGCTTCTTTGAATACTATAGAAAGTTTCTTTTGTTCAATATATTCAGGAAGTTCAAAATTGTTTTCTCTTGTAGGGAAGTTCAAAATAATTCCAGGGTAAAATAATTTCAAATCAAATTTATTTACAAATTCAGTATTTGGAGCTAAGTATCCGTAAAAAGTATCATAATACCCATCTAATTCATACACTCTTATTGTATCCTTATTCCAATACTTTAAAAGTTCGACCTTATCAGCCATTTGCTGCTTAGTGAAAATATTATTTGCTTCTTCAACACTTAAAAGCAATTTATTTATAGGTTCTTTTAAATTTATAATTTCTTGCATTCTGTTTTTAATAATTTCAAGCTGTTTTTTATTTACTAAATTTTTATGTTCAAGTTCTGTATATAATCCCTTATTCATTGAATGTTTAATTGAAACATCTGCATCTTTAAATACATCCTTACATGCTTTAATATAAATTAATGACAAAGTCCTCACATAAATTCTGTGTCCGTCTTCATCTGTAATATCAATAAATTTTATTTTGTCGTTTTCTTTAAATTGTACACAGTCAAGTTCACGCAGTTTATTGTTCACCTTTATTGCAAGATATTTATTGTAATCATATTTATGTGTTCTTTTTAATAAACTGAACAATGATTCATTTTCTTCAATATCAATTATTTCATTTTTTTCACCGACTAATTCTATTTTCATTATTCCTCCTGATATTACATTAGGATTTTTCTTTCACTTATATCAGAAACAATTTCTTTTCCGTTCAAATATGAAAGTTCTCCTTCATAACCGCCTAAAACCAGCTTATATGCATGTAGCACCTGATGTTTTTCATTATCTTTCTTGCCATACTTTTTATCGCCTGCAACAGGATGACCTATTGATGATAAATGAGCTCTTATTTGATGGGCTCTTCCGGTTTCAATCTCTACTTCAACCCAAGTATAATTTCCTTCTGTTTTAATAGGATGAGCATATGTTACAATACTTTTTGCATTTTCTTGATTTTCTTTAACTATTTTAACCATATTTTTATATTCATCTTTTATTAAATAATCTTTCAATTCAAGATTTTCATTAATAATGCCATGAACTTTTGCCATATAAAACTTTTTAAT
>JBASLQ010000272.1:0-1783 GCA_049656425.1 Sedimentibacter sp. | reverse complement strand
TCATTTTAGGTCGTTTTAAACCAACTGTAATTTTATTTGAAAAATTTGAAATATCTCGTTTTAATTCGTAAGCTAATCTGTTATAATTAATCATGCAAAAATGCTCCTTTGTTTAGTTTGTGTTGATACTTTAATTATAACACACATATAGGTAAGCATTTTTGCATTTTTTATTACTAAATCAACAAATCTTAAGAATTTGTGGTTAACTTTTTATTATTTTTTTATATTGTGGATAACTCTTTATGTTTTTTCATTTTTACAGTTTTGAAAAATGGGGAAACTCAAAATAATGAAGGTTGTTATTATTTGTAATATTTGGTATACTGCAATAGACAACATTGTATTTAAATGAAATTTTAAAGAATCTTATAATTTTTTTAACTAGGAGATGATATTATGGGTAATAAACTAATTGTTTTATGGGTAACAAGGGATATTGAAGCAGCTTTGCACATGGCTTTCATGTATGCCAGAAATTCTAAGGTTAGAGGTTGGTGGGATGAAGTAGATTTAGTAATTTGGGGACCTTCCCAAGAAGTTGCTGCAAATAACGAAATTATACAGGAAGAATTAAAGGTAATGCAACATGTAGGTGTAAAGGTTAAAGCCTGTATAGCTTGTGCAGATAGATATGGAGTCGCAGAAAAGTTACGAAGTTTAAATATAGAAGTAGTATCTATGGGACCAATACTTTCTGAAGAATTACAAAATGGTGTAAAAGTTATTACCATATGAGGTACCCGGCAAATAAATGCAGGGGATACGGACACCGAAATTACAGGTTATCTCCATGGCCATTCGGTGAGAGGCTTGAAAAATCAGATGACTGACAAGTACGTTGAGTTAGAAAAAGAAAAAGTGCCGTATGATCAGTTACATGATTTAGTTATTGGAACAAGTAAAAAAGCACCGGTAGATGGAGATGTAGAATGGGGCCTAGTTCAAGCAGGTCAAAGCTTGTCAGTTATAAAATCGATAGAAAGCTGCGAAATATTGAAATTCCAACGTTCTACTTTTCGGAGGTTTCAAAGCACCGCAAAAAATATGTTGTAATTCTATATTAAAAATAGTATTATATACTGACTAAGAATTATTGTTTACATTTAGGAGGTGTAATACTGTTATGAAACTAATCTTAATATTGTTTACTGTATTAATTCTATTAGTAGGTTTATTTTCACCATTTGTGGCTGAATATTTAAATCAAATAATGGGGACTAGTATTACTGTCAATAGTTTTGACAGCAAAATCATATTTAGTGAACGATACAAGATTAAAATCAGAAACAAAAAATGCTATATCTAGTTTATAACACCAAGCAAACGCATGGTGTTATTTTTTAAATTAAATCATTAGCGAGGATTATAATGAAACTGGTTCCCCACCTTTAATTTTCAAATTCCTGTATTCACTAGGCAAATTAAATTTGCCTCTCTTGAAAACTGGCTCTATGACGTGCTTGATTTTTATATTGATAGAGCAAACTTTCAATACCCAACATTACGATACTAAAGTAAGTTGACAAATACTTATTTTATCTATACAATGATACTTAGAAACAAAGAAAATTTGAATTAAGTATTTATGTGTAAAATTGATAATAACAGATGGAGCAAATAAATCAATTTTATTTAGCTATGAAAGGTGGTGTTATTATAGAAAGAAAACGAATCAGTATTTCTGTCAAGAGGCAGATAACAATACCTCAAAAATTCTACGAAATGCTTGGTTTTGGCAATGAAGCAGAATGTATTGTCCGTGGAAATGAACTTATTGTAA
>JBASLQ010000271.1:0-2901 GCA_049656425.1 Sedimentibacter sp. | reverse complement strand
TGGAAAAGCCGAATTATTCTTGCTGTATGTATATATTGCAATAGTTATAGGTCTTGGAATAATAATGACGAGATATTTTTTAACAGAATAGAATTTTAAGAAAAAATGATATGGGTCTATTTGTTTAGATATTGCCTAAGTAACAATTACCTTTGGAAGAATAAACAATGTTCCATAATGTGAAAAAACGGTGATTGGTCTATTTTGATAGCAGTAGCACAGGCGGCTATCAGCAATCAAGACCAATCGAAATAAGGTTCAAATTTAAACCTTATGTACTAAGACTTTGAGAAGCTTCAATAAAAAATGGAACAAGGGTTCTGGCTCTTAATATTTTTAGAGTCAGTACCCTGTTTTGCAGAAAAAGCATACAATAGTCAGAATTTCTCTTGAAAAGTAACGTAAAAAGCGTTACAATATTATCGAGAGGAGATGATTGACATGGAAAAAACTACTACTTTAAATTTAAGAGTTAATCCTGATGTGAAAAGAAGAGCTGAGGAAGTACTTTCACAACTTGGCATACCTATGTCCACAGCGATAGATATTTATCTGAAGCAGATTTCAATGACCGGCGGAATACCTTTTGCTGTAACACTGCCGAAAGCGCCGGTTTCCGTAAACGCTGATTTGATGACAACGGACGAAATTCATGCGAAGTTAAAGGAAGGGTACAACGATATCGAAAAAGGTAATGTGCAGGATGCATCTACTGCATTTCAGAGATTTCGTAAGATACACTCATGAAGCGGTATATGATTCAGATAACTGATATTGCACTTTCCGATATGGAGGAAATTTATAATTATATTGCAGAGCAGCTGCAGGCACCGGAAGCGGCTATGGGACAGTATAACAGAATAGCCGACGCAATTGAAGCTCTTGATACGTTCCCGGAGCGTATGAAGCTTATGGAGACAGAAGAAGAACGTGCGTTGGGACTTAGGCAAATGCCTGTTGACAACTTTTCTGTATTCTTCCATATCAGAGAAGAACGAGTAATCATTACAAATGTTTTATACAGTGCCAGCGATATTGTCAGACGGTTACGTAATTCGGCTTATGGCACGGATAGCTCATCACAAACAGGAGTTTAAATTGTAAAAGATGAGATAAAGAAAACTATTGGCCTTTATCTAAGCTTGATACAAGTAATGTCCAAGTTTTAAATACCAGCTTAATCAAGTGTTCCATAATGTGCAAAAATGACGATTGGTCTATTTTGATAGCAACCGCACAGGCAGCGATTAAATTTAATTGAAATTGAACAATTAAGAGTTAATAATAAGGATTGAAAAGCCATGGCTTTTCAATCCTTATTTTTTCATTGATTACTTTATAACGTTCTTGTTCTTGTAAGTGTTAAACGTAAATTTCATACCATTATTTTCATGCATTTCTGATGCATATGATAATATCCAGTTCTCGTCTTCATCAAAATTATGCAAATATGCATCTGCTTCTTTAACTGCATCAACTTTAGTAATATAAGCTTCGTTGCAGTAAGGATACAATTCATTGTAAATTTTGCCTCCTCCGATTACAAACACATTATCACTGTTATAATTTTTTATTTCATTTAACAGTTCTTCTGTTGAATGCACAATTATGCAGCCGTCAGCTGTATAGTCTTTGTCGGTTGTCATAACAATATTGACTCTGTTTTTTAAAGGTTTTCCTCCCGGAAGTGAAAGGAGAGTAACTCTACCCATTACAATAATATTATTTTTTGTGGTATTTTTGAAAAATTCCATGTCTTCAGGAAGGTCAAACAACAAGTCTCCTTGGTTACCAATTCCCCAATTTTTAGCCACAGCAACAATTAATTTCATAGTCACTCCTTAATTTTATTTATATAGCTATTGGTACTTTTATCTTAAAAGGATTATATTCATAATTAAGTAATTTAAAACTGTCAACATTAAAATCATAAAAATTGTTAATGCTTTTATCTATTTCAAGAATTGGAGCATCATGTGCTTCTTGAGCTATGAGCTCTTCTATTATAGGAACATGCCTGTCATATATATGTGCATCGGATATTACATGAACAAGTTCTCCTGCAACCAACCCGCTTACTTGCGCCATCATATGCACTAAAATAGAATATTGAACAATATTCCAGTTATTTGCAGCAAGCACATCCTGAGAACGCTGATTTAATATTGCATTTAACTTATTTCCAGACACATTGAACGTCATGCTGTATGCACAAGGGTAAAGATGCATTTCATGAAGGTCCTGAAAATTATAAATATTAGTCATTATTCTTCTGCTTGCAGGATTGTTTTTTAAATCATAGATAACCCTATCCACCTGGTCAAAGTCACCTTCTTTGTATTTATGCTTCAAGCTTAGCTGATAGCCGTAAGCTTTTCCGATTGAACCTGTTTCATCTGCCCATGAATTCCAAATACGGCTGTTAAGATCATTGACATTGTTGGATTTTTTCTGCCATATCCACAAAAGCTCATCAACAGCAGCAGTAAAATTAGTTCTTCTTAATGTTAAAATAGGAAAACTCTCCTGTAAATTATATCTGTTTACAATTCCAAATTTTTTAATGGTATGAGCCGGTGTTCCATCCTCCCACCTGGGTCTTACGTCGTAATCATTGTCCCACACACCATTATTAAGTATATCTTTGCAATTTTCTATAAAAATTTTATCTGCTATGCTCATTTTACAAGCCTCGCTTTCTTCAGTTTTATAACATTTATATTATTATATAACAGATTAACCGTCAATACAAATAAATTAATTAATTAATTAATTGGGTTAGGGCATACACAGTCTCGTTCACAAATTTATTTACTCTCTCCGTTCGTATAAATTTGGAACTCGTTGCGGTTGACCTACCGCTGTTTTTCTCTCCCTTCGGTCGTAAAAACAGGGTTAGGG
>JBASLQ010000270.1:0-3866 GCA_049656425.1 Sedimentibacter sp. | reverse complement strand
AGCCGGCATTTTCCGGATTTATAACTTTCAATGAAAATTCAATCATTTCATTAACTATATATCCGTCAATATCCACATATGCAGTGTAACTGAAACTTTCAACTTCATATTTATCAATATCATTCTTTAAATCTCCAAGCATATTTTCATATGTTTTGTTTTTCTCAGTCTTTAAATTTTCTTTTATATATTCCTGAAAAAATTCTTTGAAATCTTCATCTTTTAAAATTATGTCAATAATTTCTGAAACTAAAGTTTTTATTTGTTCATCATTTAATTTAATAACATATTCTGTTGTTTTAACTTCACCGTCAGGGGTTGTAAGCACAATATTTTTGCCCTTGAACACATCCTCTTCTTTCATAAGTCCAATCCATTTTGAGGTAATTGATTCCAAAGTTTCTTTTGAAATAATATCATTTGTTTCTTCTTTTTGTTCCATGTTAAAAGGATCTTGCGTTTTATCTAATTTCATGAACTTGCCAACTACAGGCAGCTTCATGAACATTTCATCTTTATTCATATACAAGTCGAAGTCAAACCCAAGACCAGCCATATTTAAATACGTCCTGTATATGCCCTTTTCAACATCATTATCAAAAGAAGCATTGAAACTTCCATTCATATCTTTATAATAATTTAATTCAGCAATTTCTTCTGCTGTCATGCCTTCAGTGTTAAATTCCGTAATCATGGAAAATTCTCCGGAAGCTTTACCCTTTGTTATTTGTTCAGTTTTTTCTGCTGCTTTTTTGTATTCCTCCAGACTGTCTGTATTGCAAGCTGCCAATGAAAATACCAGTATCAGCACAAATATGGCAATAATTATTTTTTTCATATTCCCTCCATTATTTTTACTTTCTTACAATACCATTGTATTAAAATTTAGTATTATTTTCTAGTATCTGAAATCACATGTTTTGGAATTTGCCTATGACTTTTGGCACAAAAAAAAATAACAACGTGATATTAAAACTTGATTAATATTACAAATCATTTTTTATTGTAAATACAGCTAGCTGTGTTCTATCCCTTAAATCAAGTTTAATCAGCACCCTGGTAATATGATTTTTAACAGTGCCTTGGCTTAAATACAATTCATCAGCAATTTCCTTGTTGTTTTTTCCTTCTGCAATGAGGCGGCAAATTTCAATTTCTCTTTCAGTCAACAGATGAGCTTTAGGATCAGAATGTTTCTCTTTATTTTCTTTTGCAAGACGAGAAAATTTATCTAAAACTTTAACCGCTACTTCTGATTGAATAAGAGCTCCACCATTGTAGACTGTGCGAACGGCCTTGGCAATTTCAGAAGGAGATGTGTCTTTTAACATGTATCCTGATGCTCCATTTTTTAATGCATCATAAATATATTCGTCATCATTAAAAGTTGTAAGAACTATTATTTTTATATTTGGAAAATCTCGCTTAATGAGAGATGTTGCTTCAACACCGTTTAGTTCCGGCATTTGTATATCCATGAGCACTACATCAATTTTATTCCATTTGCAAAAATCATATGCTTTTTTACCGTTGTTCACAGTGCCGCAAATTTCAATGTCTTCTTCCATTCCCAGTATAAGTTTAAGGCCTTCAACCAAAATATCCTGATCATCAGCTATAAGTAATTTAATCATTGTAATCCTCCATATGCAAGACAACACTAGGGTCGTTTTCTACGTAAATAATTCCATTTATATAAAATCCATCGCATGATACAAATTCAACACTTCCGTTAAAATCCTTAACCCTTTCCTTGATGCCTTTCATGCCATATCCCTCAATTAAAACGTCTGTACCAAAACCATTATCTTTTATGCTAAATTTAATTGAATTATTGGAATATTGAAGTTCAACTTGAATTCTTGTTGCATTTCCATGCCTTACGGCATTAGTCAACCCTTCTTGCAATATGTGGTAAATGGCTTTATTAGCTTCATTATTATTTGTCAATTGTCCAATAATTTTCAAGTTAATTTGTGCACCGGTTTTTTCAGAAAACTCATCTACAAGAATTTTTATTGCATTATCAGGAGATAAAGCTGTTTCTTTTCCCCTTAATGTTTCTACAACTTCTCTTATTCCCTCCAGGCTGTCTTTTGCAGTTTTTAATGAATTCATAAGCAATTCTTCTGACTTTGCGGGATTTGTTTTAATAAAGTGCTCGGACATTTGAAGCTGCATTATTAATGCTGTCATGTTATGCCCTAATGTGTCATGTATGTCTCTGGCAATCCTGTTTCTTTCTTCAATTACAGAAAGTCTTTTTAATTCATCAGTGGATTTTTTCAGTTTTTTATGAGTATCTAAAAGCTCTTTATAAAGAATTTCTTTTCTTTCCTTTTCTAGCTTGTTGTGCTGTGCAAAAGATGCAATAATCAATATAAAAACGTTTATAATCAGAAAAAATAACATTTGAGATAAATTGGACATGTTGAATTTATAATAAATTAAATAAATATATTTTATCATTGATATTAATACCGTTAGTATCCCAATTATAAGTCCATCTTTTTGTTTTAATGTCAGAGATGCTTCAAGTAAAATGATTATATAAAATGAGTGAAAAAAGTAATTTATGAGAAGTCTTGAATAAGATTCAAATGCATAGATTAATGCTGCATCAAGAATAAAAGACATGAAGTACAATTTGCTTTGATTGTTTATAAAATATTTTCCTATATTGTTGACTATAAAAAGAGTAAATATAATTATAAGCAAATATAATCTTTGCTGTTGTGCATTTTCAAAGTATAATGCTGCAAAGAACAATATTGATAATATTATTATTTTCAGAATATATAATAATTTCTTGTTATTTTCCATAAATAACTCCATTGTTGGTATGGAAACATTATACAATATGTGAGATGAATTTGCTATATGCTGTATAAAATATTATATAAAAAAATGAGATTCTGAAGGCGGTGCCTTCAGAATCTCATTTTTTTATTAAATTAAATTTCTTTCAACTACTTGTTTTACAACAAATGTAGCAACATGGTTTGCAAAGCTTCCTGTACCAAAGCCTGCATCATAGCCTAATTCTTGTGCTAATTCATGAGACATCCTAGGTCCGCCGCATACTACAATAAGTTTATCTCTTAATCCTTCTGCTTCAAGCATTTCTATGAGTTGAGTCAAGTTTGCAATATGAACATCCTTTTGAGTAACTACCTGGGACACAAGGATTGCATCTGCTTTTGTTTCAATTGCTTTTGCAATAAGTTCTTCATTTAGAACCTGGCTTCCCATGTTTATAGCTTCAATACCTTTATATCTTTCAAGCCCGTAATGTCCATCAAAGCCCTTCATGTTCATGATTGCATCTATTCCAACTGTATGAGCATCTGTTCCTGTGCATGCTCCTACTATTACAACGTCTCTTTTAATGTTTTCATTGATAAAATCTTCAACCTGATGTCTGTCCATGAACTCGATATCAACTTTTGGAACTTCAATTGTAGTGTAATCAACAGTGTGGGTGCATTTTCCATACATAATGAAATAAGTATAACCAATGCCTAAATCTTTCGAATAAACTACTGCAGGTTCATCAAATCCCATTTTAGAAACAAGCTGTTTAGCTGCTTCACTAGCTTCATCTCCATAAGGAATAGGCAATGTAAAACTCATTTGGACCATTCCATCATTTAATGTATCCCCGTAAGGTTTTACATTTGTTAAATCAATTTTTTGTATTCCTTCCATTACTTTACACCTCCAAGCATTAAATCAATAAATGGGTTAAAGTATTTTTCATCTTTTTCTACAACACCTGCCAGGCCATTTCCACCTGTAAAACTTCTTTTTACTCCGCCAAATTTTCCTTTTTCTATGGTGTCAAATATACCCTCTCTGTCTATGTC
>JBASLQ010000269.1:0-6315 GCA_049656425.1 Sedimentibacter sp. | reverse complement strand
GGTAACAGCTATTATTATTGTAAATGATGAAGTGAAGAGCCGGATGCCTAAATAGGGCAAGTCCGGTTCTGTGAGGGGTTGGAGTCGCGAGACTCCGTCTACTCGCCCAACTTGAGTTTAAAACTATAAGGAGTGAAAACAGATGAGCGAGGAAAAAGTAACTTTACAGGTAACGTAGAATGAAAAGTGAAAAGGTGATATCAAGAAAAATCCTTGGGAAGAAATCAACTTATCTGATTATGAAAACCACATGAAATTGGATAAAGTTATGCAGTTACAAGCAATGAACAAAATGATGAAGGAGCAGTTCTATCAGTATCCGGTAAAAACTATCAATCGAAATTGAAAGAAATTAATCACAATTTTGAAAAACGACACTTGTAAATCGGCAGGAAAAGTTATATTATTAATATAACTTTTGTTATGGGAGACACTCATTTGTGCTCGGAAGACGTCCCGTACACTGGTTAAAATACTGTCTTGATTTGTGGAGAAATAAACGACTTACCTCACCGTGCTTTGTAGTGTATCCGCTCCAACCAAGACCATTATACAGCAGGATTAGGGGACGAGGTTGTTTCATCCCTATTTGTATTGCAGCATTGCTGCGAGAAGGAGGTTAAAATGAAAAAATTTAGAATGACAATCATGTGCAGAGATATTGAAGCATCGAAGAAGTTTTATCAGGATTTAGTTGGGTTGAAACCATTCAGAGAAATTACGGCCGGCGAAGAGACTCTGGGAGGGGCATCACTCTGCTTCATGGAAGATGAGAGCGGTGAGATTGAAGTGGAACTTGTATGCGCATCCAGAGGTGACAAGTGCACATCAAAAGGTTTGGTAGCTTGCTTCTTCACAGATGAAGAAGGCATCGTTGCGAAACATCAGAAGGCACTCTATATGGGATACAATGCTACAGAGATCAGGAAACCCGATGAGAACAGCAAATATTTCTACGTATATGACCCAGACATGGTATCAATTGAATTCAGAGTCAGATAACAGCAGGCCAGTTCTTCATTGGATAATAAAAGTTTTTTGGGGCTTGCCAAAGTTTGTTGAAGCCTGAAATTGGGGTCAGACGAAATAGAAGTAGCAGAGGCAGGAATTGATATCCTGCCTCTGCTTAATTGCAGCAAATTTTTTAATAATCTTCTTCATCAAGATAGGGTATTGGATATTCTTCTGGCTCACCTTGGAATTTGTAAATGCACCTGCATTGTTCCAACAAGTCATCGGGGGATACCTAGATGCTGCTGTGGGTATTGAAGAATACTAAAAAAGTGGAGATTTTTTATATACTCGTATTTGTATTACACAGCTTAGATATAACAATGTGTATAATAATGTGTTATCTTGGAGGTGACTATGGAAAGATTAATTATGCAAAAACTGCTGGATTGGAAAAATTCTAAGTATCGGAAACCTTTGATTTTAAAAGGAGTGCGCCAGGTAGGCAAAACTTGGATTTTGAAGGAATTTGCTAAATGTCACTATAAAAATATTGCTTATTAAAGAAGGAGCCAGAGCAAGAGAATATGAGTATGCGCTACAATGGCTTTGCGATGCTAATCTGACTTATAAGATATATCGCAGTAGTGCACCGGGATTACCTATTTCTGCATATGATGATTTATCTGCTTTTAAGCTATATATGGTAGATGTAGGACTATTGCGAAGGTTATCACTTTTGGCGCCCTCAGCATTTAGCGAGGGCAATAGACTGTTTGTAGAGTTTAAAGGTGCTTTAAGTGAAAATTATGTCCTGCAAGCATTGCAAAACCAATTTGAAGCTATGCCACGGTTTCAGATTTTATAAAAAATAATAAAAAAGCATTAGAAAACATGTTTAAAAATTTCAGTATGTTTTGCGACATGATTGGCTTAATAGGAAAAGAAATGGTCGCAATTGACTGATGCAGGTTTAATTTGATTTATTATGGGTATAACAATGATAAGTAATTTTTACACAAAGGAGAAGAACATGATAAACAAGATATTAATTTTTTCAGATTATGCGTGACCATTTTGCTATGTAGGCAAAGGTATTGTCGATGAATTAAAAAAGGAATTTGAGATAGAGAATGAATGGATACCATATGAGTTACATCCTGAGGTTCCAATAGAAGGTGGAAAGGTTTCAGAACTTTTTCCGGGTACATCAGTGGAAAATATGTTTAATAATCTAAATAAAATGAGTAATAAGTATGATGTTAAATTTAGCGGAGCTGATTTAGTATCAAACACACATTCGGCTCTGCTTGCAAGCGAATATGCTAAAGAAAAAGGGAAATTTCATGAATTCCATGATAAATTGTTTTATGTATATTTTAACGAAGGGAAAAATATTGGTGATGTTGAATTACTGAAATCAATAGCAGAAAATATTGGCCTGAATAAAGAAGAAATGATAAAAAAGATTGAAGATGGTTCATATGAAGGCAACTTAGCAGAAGCAAAGAACTTAGCAATACAATATGAAGTAAGTAGCACTCCAACATTTATTATAAATGATAAATATGCTATAGTTGGAGCTCAGTCAATAGAATCATTTAAAAAAGTATTATTAAACAAATGAGAATTTGAGGACAGTCAAAACTAATATAATGGAGTGCCTTTTATTTTTCAATAAAAAATTGCTTGACCTGTCGTAGTAAATATATATAATTACTTTATCAGATGAAGTACGACGGATAAAGTTAGTTATAGTGGCACTTGCCAAAAAGCTAAGCGATGGTCGGAAGAGAATAATATCAAGTTTCTAGTCCTATTTAATATTTGATTAAATTGATATTTAATAAGGATGTATAGAAAATGTTTGAAATAATAAAAACTTATAAACAGTCAATTGCTGCAATGCACTGTAAGGATGGAGAAAAGTTTGAATATTGGATAGGAATGTTCATGACGGAAGAGACTGAAGTACCTGAAGGCTATGAATATGTGGATTTTCTAACGTCGAATTTAGGGGTTTGTTGGCTGCATGGCAAGTTAGAAGAAATGCTTTGCAATGAAGAATTATGCGCTGAAAAGCTTTATTAAGAAGAGTATGAAATATTAGCTGATGAAGAAGGTGCTTGGTGTTTTTTTGAACGCTATGGATGCCCACGTTTTACGCAACCAGATGAAGAGGGGAAAATAATTCTAGATATATGTCATTATGTCAAATAGCTTTTGGATAATGATGGAGGAAAACATGGAATTTAATTTGTTGAACCCATTAATGAAGGTACTATGAGGTATTGTGAGATGGCAAGATTGAAAAAATATTTTATAGAGGTTACAGGCAAAGGCTGCAATATTTGCAGAAGGAAAAGCTTCAGAGCAAAATGATATTATATTTCTAGAAACATTACCAATTTTCGAAGAATAATAATAGGCTTATTAAAATGGCAGCTTCTGACAGAGACAACTACTATCATTGGTGCATTGAGCTTAAGGAAACAGGTGTATACAACTTTGGAGGATACAATGAAAACAAAATTAACCGAACTTTTAAATATCAAATATCCCATACTGCAAGGTGCTATGGCTTGGGTATCTGAGGCAAATTTGGCTGCTGCTGTATCAAATGCCGGAGGCGCAGGTATTATAGCTACTGGCGGAAGGGCAGTATCATGGGTAAAGGAACAAATAAATTTAGCTAAATCATTAACTGATAAGCCCTTTGGAGTAAATATTGTCCTAATGGATGAAAATAAAGATGAAATAATAGATTTGATATGTAATGAAAAGGTATCGTTTGTTACCTTAGGAGCAGGTAATCCTGTTCCATATATTAAAATATTAAAACAGGCAGGAATAAAGGTAATCCCTGTTGTACCAAATCTTAAACTTGCTAAAAGAGTAGAAGAAAATGGAGCTGATGCTTTAATAATTGAAGGCATGGAAGCAGGTGGCCATATAGGAAAGTTAACTACCTTAGCTTTAATGACTCAGGTTATTCCTGAAATAAATATACCTGTTATTGCCGCAGGAGGTTTTGCAGACGGCAGAGGCTTAGGAGCTGCACTTGTTATGGGAGCTTCAGGAATTCAAGTTGGTACAAGATTTTATGCATCTAAGGAGTGTACCGCTCATATAAATGCTAAAAATGCTATAATAAATGCCAGTGATACAGATACTGAAATAACAGGATATTTACATGGGCATGCTGTTAGAGGATTGAAAAATAAAATGACAGATAAATACATTGAGTTGGAAAAATCAAATGCTCCTTATGAACAAATGCATGATTTAGTTGTTGGAACAAGCAAAAAAGCTCCTGTTGACGGAGATGTAGAATGGGGACTTGTCCAAGCTGGCCAAAGTTTGTCAGTAATTAAATCAATTGAATGCTGTGAAGAAATTATAAATAATATGATTTTAGAAGCAAAGGTCGCAATTAATAATATTAAAAACTAAAAAATAAATAATAGTTTCCCGGAAACCTCGCTTTCAGATGATACAATAATATTAGAAGGTATTATTATTAATAAACATACAAGTAATCAACCTCATAAAACTGCGAGCAATACGAAACGTACATATGTGTGGTTATTTTACAATTTCGTAAGGAAAGTCAATAATTTACTGCCGCAGCTTGTTAATACGAATACTAAAGTCAACAAAACTGATACTGTCAAAATAAATTTTTTCATTTCAAATCCTACCTCTCATTTATGCATGTTTCTTTATTAGTAATTACTCTATATAACTGTTTTTAATCATTTAAACATAGGGGAAGTACACTGGTTGTCTCAATGTATATTTATTATAAATGTGACATTTAAGTACGTCCCCAATGTCATTCAATGAGAATTTTCTTTTCATTGTGTTTTTTATATTATTGTTTTTAATATGTATAAACTTATTTGTATATTTAATATATGAAATGCTAAGCAAGAATTTTTTAAAAATATCTTTTTTAATCAATAAAATATCTTGATAATAGTAATAAAATGTGATATAAATAATACATTAATGCAAAATTCGGCTACGACAAACATATAATTGTCTCTGAAAATAATACATTTTTATAAATTTGTAATCATATATATTGGACAAGCAAATTGTTTAAATATACCGTTTATTTGTTTTAATAATTTTAAAAAGCAGAAGGGAAATAAATTATGAAGAAACTTACAAAAATGTTAGCCATCATGATGGCACTATGCACTATGGTTGGAATGGTAAGCGGGTGTGCCGCAAAAGATACAACTGAAACAGCCAAAACTAAAAATCGCCTTGAAGATATTCAGTCCCGTGGATACATTGAAGTCGTAACGGAACCTTATTTTGCTCCGTTTGAATTTATCGACCCAAGCAAAAAAGGTGATGAACAATATGTAGGAAGCGATATTAAACTGGCACAATACATTGCAGATGAGCTTGGAGTTGAGCTTCACATAATTCCATTGGAATTCTCTGCAGTTTTGAGCAGTATCACAGAGAAAAAGTATGACCTTGCAATTTCAGCATTATCTTTTACACCTGCCAGGGCTGAAGCCATGAACATGTCCAAAGGTTACTATTTTGCCGAAGGTGGCGAAGGTCATGGACTACTCATCAGAAAAGAAGATGCAGCAAACATAAAAGGACCTGATGACATATCTGATAAAGTCATTGTTGCACAGAGCGGCTCACTGCAAGAACTGTTTGTTAACGAACAAATACCAAAATCTAAAGAATTTAAGCGTGTTTCAGCTGTGACAGATGGATTTTTAATGGTTCAGGAAGGAAAGGCAGATGTCTGCGCAACATATATTCCTACAGGACAGCTTTATATTGATGCAAATACAAACAGTGGACTTCCGATTGTTGAAGGTTTTAAATTTACACAGGACGAATCAACAGCAGGAAATAGAATAGGTATTCCATTAGGTGAAGATGAGCTTACAGCAAAAATTAATGAAATCATTGATAAATTAGTTAGTTCAGGGGATTTTGAACAGTGGCACGAAGAATATACAAAGTATGCCAAAGACCTCGGGTTGTAATACTTAGACATTGTTACATTTGACTATATGAAATTCGATTTTTTCAGATTCTTTATAGCAGCCAAATGGTATGACAAAAAGGAGGACGAAAAATGATTCAAACAATCATAAATCTATGGACGAAATATAACTACGTGTATTTGAATGGTTTAGTCGGTACTCTGTGGCTTGCTGCAATTACTGTATTAGTAGCAACACTCATTGGCACAATCGTTGCAATCATGAAGTTATCAAAAATTAAAATTTTGGATTGGATAACCACTTTATATATTGGTGTACTTCGCGGTACACCAATCCTATTGCAATTATATTTTTTTTGGCTCATACTGCCTAAAAT
>JBASLQ010000268.1:0-1805 GCA_049656425.1 Sedimentibacter sp. | reverse complement strand
GATGAAATCGGACTGATTTGTTCACACATATCTGATATAATATTGGTGTTTTTGACTACAACTTCATAGGCTTTTTTCTCACCTAAGTAATAAAATTCTCTTAGCATCTCTTCAGTTGTTTTTAAATATAATGGTGCCTGATTATCTGCATCCTTAAAGCCCTGACCTGCTTCCAGAATGCGCCTGTAAATTTCATCCTCAGGATCCATGAAATGGACATCTCCTGTAGCAACTACAGGCTTACTAAATTTTTCACCCAAAGCTACAATTTTTCTGTTGATGTCCTTTAAATATTCTTTGTCCGGAACCTGTTCAGTTCTTACTAAATAATCATTATTTCCTATAGGTTGTATTTCTAAATAATCATAAAATTTTGCTATTGTCTCAATTTCATCCTCGGGTTTTCCTAGTAAAATGGCCTGGTAAAGTTCTCCTTCACTGCAGGCGCTGCCAATTATTAAACCTTCCGAATATTTTTCATAAAGGCTTTTTAATATACGTGGTTTTTTATAAAAATAATCTAAATGAGAATATGATACAAGCTTATATAGATTCTTTAATCCCGTATAATCTTTTGCCAATATTATTGTATGATAAGTTCTAAGCTTTTTATACGATTCCTTCTTAGCTTCTTCATCGGATGCATATATATCTATATCATCAAGGGTTTCTACTCCTCTTTTTATTAATTTTTCAAGCATAACATTAAATATCTTAACTGTAGTTTCAACGTCATCTAATGCCCTGTGAGCAACTTCTACCTTTATGCCAAGATTTTTAGCAATTCTCCCCAGCTTATAAGTTTTAAAATCAGGAAAGAGCTCATGGGCTAAGGACAATGTATCCAAGTAAGTATAATCGAAGTCATAACCTAAGACGTTAGAAAAATGCTTTAAGAATCCTATATCAAATTCAGCATTATGAGCAACCAAAACACTTCCTTCAATAAAATCCAGCATTTTTGGAAATACCATATCTATTGTTTCTGCATCTTTTACCATGTCATCGGTTATGTTTGTAATCTCAACAACCCTTGCCGGAATGGACTTTTGAGGATTTACAAAACAGCTGAATTCATCAATAAGTTTTCCGCCTTGAATTTTCATAATCCCTATTTCAGTAATTTTTTCTGTTACCGGTGAAAAGCCTGTGGTCTCCAAATCCAATACACAATAAGTTGTATCAATACTCTGCCCCTTAATGTTTGTTACAGAGGGCTTTTTATCCGGTACCAGATAAGCCTCTACCCCATATATAATCTTCATATCAGGATTATCTCTTCCTAAGAGCTTATGTGCCTCAGGAAATGACTGAACAACCCCATGATCTGTTATGGCAATAGATTTCATTCCCCAACTCATGGCTCTTTTTATTAAGTCAGTGGCATTGGTCATAGCATCCATCTGACTCATTTGTGTATGCATGTGCAGCTCTACTCTCTTAACTTCAGCATTGTCCATTCTTTTAAATTTCTTCCTGCCTTCAGTTTCTATTATGGTATTGGCAACAAGCTCAATTTCTCCGGAAAATTTACTATAGCCTGAATTTCCTACAATTCTGACACCTTTGGCTTTTTCAAGCCTTGATAATACTTCTGCATCTTCACCTTGCTTTAAGAATGACTTGCAGGTCATGGAACTTGTGCCGTCATATATATCAAAAGAAATCAATGTTTTACCGCTTCTCAATTCTTTTGCTTCTAAATTGGATAATTCACCCTCTATGACTATCCTGCCCTCATCAGGTGTTATATCAATAATTTTAATTATCGTGTCCTTCAAGTTGACATTTCTGCCTAATATTAA
>JBASLQ010000267.1:0-10028 GCA_049656425.1 Sedimentibacter sp. | reverse complement strand
AGATAATGTTGTATCATCTCCTACATTTTGCGCTTCGAATTTAAAAAACCCGGATTTATTTATACTTGCTCCAATTACTTTATCTCCGGCCTTTTTTTCAACAGGTATGCTTTCCCCTGTGAGCATTGATTCATCTAAAGAAGAATTACCAAAAATAATTGTTCCGTCAACAGGTACTGACTGCCCTGGTTTTACAATAACAATATCTCCCTTAACAACATCTTCAACAGAAATTTCTGATTCCTGCCCGTTTCTTTCAACAAGAGCTGTCTTTGGAGATAAATCCATCAACTTTCTAATAGCATCAGAAGTTCTTCCCTTCGCCCTTGCTTCTAAATATTTTCCGAATGTTATAAGCGATAAAATTACAGCAGCTGATTCAAAGTATAAATCCATGGAATATTGCATTACCATATCCATGTCCATATGACCAAGACCATAGCCTATCTTATAAATTGCAAACACTCCATAACCAATAGCAGCTGTTGTGCCTATGGCAATTAAGGAGTCCATATTTGGTGAACCCTTAAACAAAGTTTTAAAACCAACCGTATAATATTTTTTATTTACAATCATTACAGGAAGTGCCAGTAAAAACTGAGTAAAAGCAAAAGTTATTGAATTTTTCTCACCGTGAAACACACTTGGTAAAGGCCACTGGAACATGTGCCCCATTGCTAAATAAAGAAGCGGTATTGCAAATACAAAGGAAATTATAAGCCTTTTTTTCATCTCTTTAAATTCTGCTTCTGCATCTGATTTGTTCCCATCACTTTTAGTAGAAGATTTTTTTGTGTCATATGATGAAGCATTATAGCCGGTATCCTGTACAACCTTGATAATACCACTTTCATTTAAAACAGATTCATCAAATTTAACTGTCATGCTGTTGCTTAACAAATTAACATTTGCTTCTATAACACCATCCGTTTTATTTATATTTTTTTCAATCCTGGCAGAGCATGCTGAGCAAGTCATGCCGGTAACATTAAATTTTTGTGATTTCATTTATTTGTCCTCCTTACTTAGAGACTTTGTTAATTAATGAAATAATTTCTTCGATTTTTTCATCTTCATTACCTTTATCAAAAGCTTCCTTAACACACATATGCATATGTGCACTTAAAATTTCATTGTTAGCTTTCCTTAAGATTGATAGAACAGCTAAAATTTGATTTGAAATATCTATACAATACCTGTCTTCATCAACCATTTTGGAAATACCTTCTATTTGTCCTGCTGCTGTTTTTAACAATTGATTTATTTTAACTTTATCAGCTTTCATACTTTACCTCCACGGATTTTTTCACTCCCCCTGGGTGGGGGTATGCTCATATAATATACCAGCTTTTTATTATTGTCAATATGTTTTTAAATTTTTTATGAGATGTAACTTGTCATTTTTTTTATCAATTGTTATATTGCATGTTTCTCATTATTTGCTATAATTATTAGTATGTAATATTTATTTCAAAATATTAAAGAAAGCAGGTTTATTATGGATAAGAGATTTACAGAAGAGTTTGGCGCAACACTTCCAAGATTAGGATTTGGGTGTATGAGACTTCCTGTTAGAGACAATAAAATTAATTTTGATGCCGCCAGGGAGATGATTCATTATGCCATGAACAATGGCTTGAATTATTTTGATACAGCTTATAATTACCACAACGGAGAATCACAGTCATTTTTAGGAAAAGTATTGTCTGAATTTAAAAGAGAAAGCTACTATCTTACAAACAAACTTCCCGTATGGAAAGTGAAGGAAGAAGGAGATGCTGAAAAACTTTTTAATGAACAGCTTGAAAAATGCAATACTGAATATTTTGATTTTTATCTTCTTCATTCTTTAAATAAAAAAACTATCGAGACCGTGGAAAAATTTAATTTGTACGATTTCATAGCCAAAAAGAAAGCTGAAGGGAAAATAAAAAATATTGGTTTTTCTTATCACGATAATAATGAAGTATTGGAAAAATTTGTTTCTTCACACAAATGGGATTTCACACAGCTTCAAATTAACTATTGGGACTGGTATGAAAATAATGCAAAGGGTGCCTATGAAATTTTAGAAAAAAACAACATACCTTGTTTTGTAATGGAACCTGTTAGAGGCGGATTTTTAGCTTCATTCGCTCCTCATGTCATGAAACATTTTGAAGATTATAACAAAACAAGCAGTGCTGCATCCTGGGCATTAAGATGGATTGCATCGTTGCCGAATGTTGCAATAGTATTAAGCGGAATGTCCAATATGGATCAGCTCAAAGATAATATAAATACTTTTTCAGACTTCAATCAAATAAATGAAAGCGAATTAAAAGTAATAGACACCGTTGTGGAAGAATTAAGAAAAATAAAGCCAATACCATGCACAGGCTGCCGTTACTGCATGGACTGCCAGTTTGGCGTGGATATACCAGGAGTTTTTGAAGTATATAACGACTATAAAAAAACAGAAAATAAAACTCTTGCATACTCACATTACTTTTCTTTGTTAAGTGAAAAGGAGCGAGCAGACAGCTGTCAAAAATGCGGCGCATGTATGGCTAAATGTCCTCAGCATATAAACATACCTGATGAACTTGAAAAAATTCATGCAGAAATGCTCACATTAAAATAATTAACAACAAATAATATACATCTATAGGGCTTAAGAAATCAATTTTTGGTTTCTGAAGGCCTTATTTTTTATATTTTTTACAAACGTAAAATGCATATTGTATCAATACTTAACTCATTTATTTCGCAACTATTAATTCTTAATTGCATTTCAAAGCATATTATTATATGAATATATAATTTGAGGTATGATATGAAAAAAGATGGTATTATTCTTGGAACGCTTGTATTGACAACTGCAACAACAATTGTGCGAATAGTAGGTATGCTGTTCCGCATTTATCTTGCCAATATTTTAGGATCGGAAGGAATGGGGCTTTACCAGCTCATACTTTCTTTTTATATGCTTATGGTAACATTGGCAACATCAGGTATAAGAATTGCTGTATCAAGATTAATTTCTGAGGAGCTTGCTTTAAAAAATTATTCAAATGCAAAAAAAGTGCTTAGTCAGTCAATTGTACTTTCTTTGTTTACCGGATTTGCATCTGCTTTTGTGCTGTATTATTTTGCTGAATATATAGGAACTAATATATTAAATGATGAAAGAACAGTGCTTCCTTTATATACCTTGCTCCCAGTTTGCCGGTAATGGCTGTTTCCTCATGCTACAAAGGATACTTTTATGCTTTAAGGAAAGTTATAAAACCTTCAATTGTTCAAGTAACAGAACAAATTGTGCGAATACTTGTAATTTTTTCAATTATGAATGCATTTTTGCCCAAAGGACTTGAATATGGATGCGTTGCTATTTCAATCGGAATGAGTATAGAAGAAATATTTTCGTTATTTCTTACATGGATTTTTTACATATTCGATAAAAAACCTTATTCCAGGAAAATAAAGCAAAAAGCTGATAATATGATTTTTAAAATTTTTCGCATTACGCTCCCCCTTTCAGGCACATCATATATGAATTCTATTTTAAGAACAGTTGAGAATACTATGATACCTGCAAGACTTTTAATGTTTGGGCTTACTGCTGAATCTGCCATGAGTCTTTATGGAATGATTAAAGGAATGGTGCTGCCCCTTATATTTTTCCCTTCATCATTTTTAACATCACTTTCATCCATACTTATTCCTTCAGTGGCAGGCGACAATGCTATGGCTAATGAAAAGAAAGTTTCCTCTACTTTGTCAAAGGTACTGCATTTCACAGCTATTTCAGGTATTTTGGTTGTAAGCGTTTTTGTTTCATTTCCAAATGAAATAGCAATGGCTGTTTATAACGACACTCAGGTTGGACTTATGCTTAAATTAATATCTTACGTATGTCCATTTATGTATTTAAATATGGTCATATCCTCCATGTTAAATGCTCTTGGTGAACAAATGAGTTCATTTAAAATAAATATTGTTGAATCTGTTTTAAAAATATCCATAATATATTTTCTTGTTCCTGTGTATGGATTTAATGCATATTTGTTTGCTTTGTTTTTAACTACAATTCTTAACACTGTATTGTATCTTACAAGGCTTTTAAAAGTATCCTGCATTGTATTCGATATTTCCAACTGGATTTTCAAGCCAATAGTAGCTGCTGTAATTTCTGGATTTTTATCACGAATTTTATTTATTATGTTTGTTCAAAATACTTTCAACAATATATTTTCATTGTTTTCATCAATAATAATATTATCGCTGTTGTACTTAATGAGCTTAATATTGCTTAAAAGTATTCATATATATTCAATTAAAGAAATTAAAAAGTTAATGATCATTTAAATATAATCAATATTGCTGAATTTTGTACAAATTGCCAGTAAACACATAGGATAATTCTAAAATTACTCCAAAGAATACTGCATATAAAATAAAAAGGAGAGATAAATGTGCAGTATGACATAATTAATTTATTGCTGTTTTTCCTGATATATGGTTTTTGCGGATTTTTATTGGAAAGTGTATTCAGGAGTATTACAGAAAAAAAGATTGTTGTAAGCAGGGGCTTCTTGACCAATGGTTTTTGTCCATTGTACGGACTTTGCGGCATAGCCATAGTACAAATTTTTACATTGAGCGAAATAATAATAAACGGACGTTTTGCAGCATTGTTAATAGCAACAATAGGAAGCATTACAATTGTTACATTTTTAGAATATGCTACAGGAAGAACACTTGACAGAGTTTTTCACCACAAAATGTGGGATTACAGTGAATATCCCTTAAACCTTCATTCTTACATCTGTCTTGACTTTTCACTAATGTGGGGAATATTAGCGTTGCTTCTTTCTAGTTTTATCCACCCCTTATTAGAATATGGAGTATTGGCTTTAAATAATACACTAAAATATAATTTAATAATTATTGTATCTGCTGTACTTACAGTTAATACATCCTATAATTATAGAATACTTTATCTATCAGACCACAGACTTATTATTGACTGAAAGAATAAGGGATGGTATAAAATCCTCACTTAAAGAAAATTAATCTCATTTTTTCAATACTTATGAGATTCTTCCCTTTAATTCAAGATGATAGATAAGAAAAAAGCTGTTACACTATCATAGTGCTACAGCTTTCATTTTTGTTTACCTAGAACATGAGAGATTCCACAAGTTCATCATCCGTATCTCCAAGCATTTCTTTTAAAATCATAGATCCAATTATGACATTGACAGGAGTGTTTGGTCTGGAAGCTTTGTCACTATATAATGCAGAAAATAGGTCTTCATCAATATTAGGAAATATATTTTCTGCAAAAGGCTTTGCCCATGATTTTTCAAGGAATCTCTTTTCTCTTTCCGTGAGATTAAAAATACTGTCATTGAAATTTATTTGGTCATTACTGTTTAGAGTGAAAGACATTGTGGTACCTCTTTTTGTAAAATTTTATACTCTATTTATACCATAACATGCTTCATTTTTCAAGCTTTTTACGATTTTCTTGTGTTGAATTTTCAAGGTGTAAATATCATATTTATTTATTGCTTTTGACACCTTAATCGTATTATAATATTAATTAAAGGTCTTTATAAATTGTATCGCTGTTCTGCCTGTTCTGCCACCATTTTGATATGCAAATTTCTTTGCTTCAGCTAACAAAAATTCGTTATCGTATTCTAAACCGTATTCATTTGCTAATCCTAAAACAATATTAAAATATTCATCTTGATTGGCTTCATCATATAATATAGTTAATCCGAAACGATCTGACAATGAAGTTTGTTCATTTATAGCATCTCTAACATGCACTTCATTTTGCCTTTCAACTAAATTTTCTTTAATTAATTGTTTTCTGTTAGAAGTAACATAAAACAAAATATTATTCGGTTGTTCGTATATACTTCCTTCAACAACAGATTTCAAATATTTATAGCTGTCTTCATTAGTTTCAAATGACAAATCATCAATAAATATAATAAAATATATACCTCTGTTCTTAAGGTTTTCTACTATTTTAGGAATATAATTTAATTTTTCTTTTTCTACTTCAATTAATCTCAGCTTCTTGTTCTTAAACATAGGAATTAAAGCTTTTACAGTAGTTGACTTGCCTGTACCGCTGTCTCCTACTAATAAAGTATTTAGTGCATTACGACCAGAAATAAACTTTTGAGTATTTTCTATAACTTTACTTTTTTGTCTTTCATAACCAAAAATATTTTCCATAACCACTGGATTAAAGTCATAGACTGGAGTTAAATAGCCCTCTTCATTTATACTAAATGCATAATTATTTCTATATTCTCCACAACCATTTACTGTGTATTCATTATTTAAGTATTTATAAATATCTTCAGCTCTATTATTATTAAATATATCTGTCAGGCTTTCTGTATTGTTATAATTAATAAAATTATTTACATCAGATGCACTACCAGATATCCCTTTTAAAGATGATGATAATTCACTTAATTTTTTTAATATTGAAATATCATGCAAAGTGGCCTTTCGTACCATATCATTTATTTTAATCCCTTTTTCACAACTTAAACTAAAAATATTTTCATCTAATATTATTTTTCTGGAAATATAATCATTAGCCGAATTATATCCATTATATATTAAGTAACTGCATAAATCATAGTAGTCCTTAGAATAATCATCTTGTGTTTGATTATTTAAGAATTTGCTATATAAATTAGTATACTTATTAATTATTTCATCATAGTATAAATTTCTATATATTATTAAATTTGTTAGTAAATTTTCTTTCATTTCAATACCTCATATCATCCATTTAAAATCAATTCGTCAATAGGTCTTCCAGGAGGAACTATAGGATAGACACTGCAGTCATGATCAATTTTGCATTCAATGAAAATTGCTTCATTAACATTATAAGTTTCATCAAGAATAGCTTGTAAATCTTCCATAGATTCAGCCTTATACCCTTTGATACCGTATGCTCCTACTAACTTTTCATAATTAACATCGTCGTAGTTGTCTGTTTCAGAATATCTTGCATTGCTGAACATCCTCTGCCACTGCCTAACCATTCCAAGAGTATTATTGTTAAACATAACAACTTTTATCGGCAGTTTATACTTAGATATTGTAACCATCTCCTGGCAGTTCATTCTGAAACTTCCGTCGCCAGTTACTAATATTGTTTTCTTGTTAGGATTTCCAACTTGTGCGCCAATAGCTGCACCTATTCCAAAACCCATGGTACCAAGACCGCCGGATGTTATGAACTCATTGGACTTATTAAATTTCCAGAACTGTCCGGTCCACATTTGGTGCTGGCCAACGTCTGTAGCGACAATTGTATTCTTATTGTAGTATTTATTTATTTCATTAAGTATATTTTCAGGAACAAACGTTCCTTCTATATCTTGTTTTTGCTTGATTGACATTATTTCTTGAAGCCAGCAGCTCCTGTCCTTTCTTTCAGACTTTTCCAAAAGACTTTCTAATATGGTTTTCATTTCTCCAATCAATGGGATGCTCTCATAGGTATTCTTGTCAACCTCTGTGGAATCCACATCAATATGAATAATTTTAGCATTAGGTGCAAACTTGTCAGGACTTCCTATAACTCTGTCACTGAAACGTGCTCCAATTGCAATTAATAAATCACAATTTGTAACTGCCATATTAGTTTCCAGAGAACCATGCATGCCTACAAATCCAAGTGACAATTTGTTGCTTCTTGGTATTGTTCCAAGCCCCATAAAACTGTTACACACAGGTATGTCGGTTTTCTCTGTAAAATCAATCAAAAGCTGATCATTCTTTGATATTCTTACTCCGCCGCCTGCATATATTACAGGTTTTTGAGCATTGTTTATTAACTTGGCAGCCTCATCCAGCATTTCTTCATCCGGCACAATTAACTCCCGTTCATTTTGAACATAATTTCCTTTATATTCGCACAAACTCATAAACACATCTTTTGGAACATCCACAAGCACGGGGCCAGGTCTACCTTCCATGGCAACTTCAACAGCTTCTCTCATTACATCTTCAAGATTTTCCACTTTTCGCACCAGGTAGCTGTGCTTTGTAACCGATAATGTTACTCCTGTTATATCAACTTCCTGGAACGAATCTTTTCCAATGAGTGGATTTGACACTTGCCCTGAAATTACTAAAATGGGCACCGAATCCATATATGCGTTAGCAATTCCGGTTACAGTATTTGTAACTCCTGGGCCGGATGTTGCTATAAATACACCTAATTTTCCAGTGCTTCTTGCGTAACCATCTGCAGCATGAACACCATTTTGTTCATGGGCAGGTCTGTATACCTTGAAATAATCAAGCTCATCATAGAGAGCATCAAAGAAAGGTATTACAGCCCCGCCAGGATACCCAAACAAAGTGTCAATGCCCTTCTCTTTTAGGACTTTTAAAATTATTTGCGAGCCTGATTGTTTCATTTTTCCACCTTTTTCTTATTATTCTTGTCCTTCAGCAGGTTTGTTTATCCATGACATCATAGATCTTAATTTTTTGCCTGTTTCAATTATTGGATGATCTAGTGCCATGTTTTTCATTGCAAGGAATCTTGGTTTTCCAGCTTTGTTTTCTGAAATCCAATCATATGCAAATGTTCCGTCCTGGATATCTGAAAGGACTTTTTTCATTGCTTTACGAGTATCTTCAGTAACGATTTTTGTTCCTGTTATATAATCACCGTATTCTGCAGTATCACTTACAGAATATCTCATATTTTCAAATCCGCCTTCATATATTAAATCAACGATAAGTTTCATTTCATGCAAACATTCAAAGTATGCTATTTCTGGCTGATATCCAGCTTGTGTCAATGTATCGAACCCAGCTTTCATAAGTTCTGTGATTCCGCCGCAAAGAATAGCTTGTTCACCAAATAAATCCGTTTCAGTTTCTTCTTTGAATGTTGTTTCAATTACTCCCGCTCTGGTTCCGCCGATTCCTTTTGCATATGCCAATGTTAAATCTTTACATCTTCCTGTATAATCCTGATAAACTGCAAATACATCAGGTACTCCTTTGCCTTCCTGATATTGTCTTCTAACTAAATGTCCCGGTCCTTTTGGAGCAACCATGAATACGTCTATATTTTTAGGCGGTACTACTTGATGGTAATGAATGTTGAATCCATGAGCAAAAGCAAGAGCATTTCCTTCTGCTAAATTTGGAGCTATGCTTTCTTCATAAATTTGTTTTTGCACTGTATCAGGTGCTAAAATCATAACAACATCAGCATCTTTAACTGCATCAGCAACTGATTTAACAGTAAGTCCGTGAGATTCTGCTTTTGTTTTTGATTTGCTCCCTTCCTGTAAACCTACTACTACATTCACTCCACTTTCTTTTAAGTTAAGAGCATGAGCATGTCCTTGACTTCCATAGCCAACAATAGCTACTGTTTTTCCTTCAAATACTTTTAAATCCGCATCCTTATCATAATACATTGTTCCCATTTTTTATTTCCTCCTAAGAAATTGTTTTTTTTATTTATTAGTAATGCCTACTGGCAGTCACTTGCATGTTGATACCTAAAAATTTTTAAAACGGAACGACACAAGGGTCGTTCCCTACTCATACTTAATTGTTATAAGCTTCCGCTACATCATAGACATCAACGAATTTTTTCATCTGAAGCATTGCTCTTTCAAAGCTTTGTTTCTTTTCATCTTCCAGCGTAACTTTAAATTCAGAACTGTTTGCATCCAATGGCACCATACTGAACCCTTTAACATCAAATTGCTTTCTCCTTAATGTTGTTAACACTCTTACTGCTGAATCCATTCCATTTGATACTTTAAAACTTATTGTTCTGCACATATTATTATCCTCCTGAGGTTTTTAGTTTCAACTTGAGATGCGAATGGTTAGGGCATTCGCAGTCTCGCAACTCAATTCTGTTTGTTCGCTATCGCTCACACAGAATTGGTGCTCGTTGCGGTTGACCTACCGCCATTTTTCAGAAAAAACACTCTGAAAAATGGGGTTAGGGCATACTC
>JBASLQ010000266.1:0-6196 GCA_049656425.1 Sedimentibacter sp. | reverse complement strand
GTCCAACAATTCCCCATCATTCAATATTACTTGTGTACTGCCATCAGCTAACACTTTTCCGTTTCCTATAACGATAACTCTTTCACACACATCTAAAACCATATCAAGATCATGGGTTGCAATAATTTTCGTATGCTTGAAGTCTTTTAATAAATTTATTAAATTTCTTCTGCTCTTTGGATCAAGTGCCAAGGATGGTTCATCCATCAATAAAATATCAGGTTCCATGGATAAAACGCAAGCAATTGATACTGAACGCTTTTCTCCACCGGAAAGTTTATAAGGAGGCCTGTCTTTTAAATGGGAGGCTCCTACAATTTCTAATGCTCTGTCCACTCTTTTTTTTACTTCAGCTTCAGACAATTTATAGTTTCTCGGGCCGAAAGCAACATCATCATATACAGTTGCATTAAACAACTGGTCATCTGCATTTTGAAAAGTAAACCCTATTTTTTGCCTTACAATAGGAATAGTATTTTTTGTTACCAGTAAATCCCCAATGCGGATATCACCGATGCTTGGAAATAATATACCAACCATAGATAAAAGCAGCGTAGATTTTCCGGCGCCATTTGCTCCTACTATTGCTGTAGACTCTCCATGATGAATTTCAAAACTAATGCCATCAATAGCTTTTGTCCCATCCGGATACGCATAATACACATTTTCAAGAATAACTTTATGATGGCTCATTGCTGCCCCCCTGTCATTATATTTCCCAGTATTACCGGAACATTATTGTATTTAATAAAAAATAAAAATATGGTCCATATACATAAATAAATATAATCTTTCAAATTAAGATTGCATTCATTTTGTTGATATTCTCCATTATACCCGCGAAGCACCATACAATAGTAAATTCTTTGGGCTCTGTCATATGTTCGCATCAACAATTGTCCCAAGAGCGGTCCAATAGATTTGTAGTGTACTCCCCTCTGTCCTGGTGCTCTTAAGGAATAAGCTGTCCACATATTTTCAAATTCTTCCATTAAAACATATATATATCGATAAGTAAATAAAAACTGCATTGCAATTATTTTGGGCACATGGATGTATCTTAAAGCCATAGTTATTTTATCAATACTTGTTGTTGATATTAAAAGCAAAGCACAGAATACCGTCAAAAAGCATTTTATAATCAAACTTAAGTAGGAAATCCATCCACCCGCGATGCTCACATTTGCAAAAATAGTTATTGCATCTTTATCCATTATAGGATTAAATATTCCTAATCCCAACACCACAGGTAGCACAATCAAAGACCGCTTAAATACAGGCAAAAATTGAATATCACTAAGATTAAATACTACTATTGGGTAAATCATCAATGGAATCATAGCTATAATTTCATATTTGCTATATGAAACTGTTGTTGTTATATATATGACAGTTACAATTAATTTTACCAAAGGGTGAAGTTTGTGGATAAACGTGTCTTTTTGAGACATTTCATCCACAAATCTAATTTCATAAATAGAATTCCTAATATTTGACATTTAATTTATCCTGCACATTTAATTTTGTCCTACACTTTTCTTGCGTTTTCGATATGTATTTGTAACTGTTCCAATTGAACCGGCTAAAGCTAAAGTAAATATACTTCCTACTACTCCTGAAACTGAAGTTCCGGCACTAATCGTGTTGCTTGATTCGGATTGATCAGTTGAATCACTTTTAAAATTGTAATCCGGTAAAAATGCAGTCTTCTCCTGAATATTTTCAAATAATTCATGAACTGCACTCATTCCGTCTACTTCAGTACTTCCGGTAGCTTTTTCAATGGACCACTCCAACCCGTCAGGATTTGAAGAAGCAAACCAAGATACTATTCCTCCAATTATAACAGTTGTACAAAACAAAGCTGTTATTACTTTTTTATAAGATGCATTTTTAGCTGAATTGCTCGACTCAATTGGTTCAAGTATTTCCGGACGCGCATTCCACACAAAAGTAAGTACAGAAGCTGTTATTAAACCTTCTACAGCACCAATAGCCAGGTGAATAGGCTGCATCAACAGCACAAATGTTCCAAAAGGAAGTTCTGTTTTACCCGAAAAAATCGTTTCTAATACTACGCTGAAAGCTCCTAATTGAAGTCCAATAACTACTGACAATAAAGATCCGATAAATATTGTTTTCTTAGACATTCCCTTTTTAACAATTTTTTTATAAATTAATGGATAAGCAATAAAACATGAGTAAAATCCCATATTAAATATATTGCAGCCTAAAGCCAATAAACCTCCATCTGCAAAGAATAATGCCTGTATAGATATTATGCACACCATAGTCAAGAATCCTGCATGAGGTCCAAGCAAAGCTGCTAACAGCATGCCTCCTCCAATATGGCCGCTAGAACCCGTACCAGGTATTGTAAAATTAATCATTTGAGAAGCAAATACAAATGCACCCATTACTCCCATCAAAGGAATCTTTTCTTCATTAAACTCTAATTTTTCTTCAAAATCCCTCTGTACCTTTTTTACTGAATAACCGGTAATACCTGCAGTAGCAGCCCACATTGTGCCTCCTGCAGCTGCTGAAATTAACGCATCTGCCATGTGCATTTTATACATCTCCTTTTTAATTATTATCTTAACAAAAAAACCATAAAGTAACCACTTCTTCACAAGTGATTAAACCTTCATGGTTTATTATTACATTAATATATGAATTTCTTTATTTCTTAAAATCTACTTTTCAAAGTATTGAATTGTTTTCAAATAACATTTAATATATTTAAATAAATTGTATTAGCATGATTACACATTTCTATGTGGTAACGATATAAACGATAACATAAAATCGAAATATTGTCAAGCCGAAAAATGTGTGACCAGCTCTAAAGAGTGAATTAAATTTCACATAACAGTGTCCCTAGGATGAGGGGGAATATTTTTTTTACTGGATACAAATCCCCACACTTTTTCGTATATAAATCAATTAATTGCTGAAGCTCTCTATTGCGCATTAATTGTACAACCTTCCATAGAATTTTTGCCTTATAGGATTTAATATATTAGATTTTATTTTCTTAAATATTATGACAAAGATTTATGCTTTACAACAGGCAATGCACAACCATAAGGAGATAAAGACTGGATGGTTGATAAAGCTCAACAAATGTACAGCGAACTTTCTCCTGAAACTAAAAAATTCTTCAATTTCATGATAGAAAAAGATTTGTTTGATCTTGAAATAAAGCCAAATAAACAGTCAGGCGGATATTGCACTTATATTCAAAATTACAAATCACCTTTTATATTTGCAAACTTCAACGGAACATCCGGTGATGTAGATACGTTGACTCACGAGGCAGGCCATGCATTGACTATGATGACAATAAATTTTATGAAGAAGGGGGATAATGGATTTCAATCAATATGTATTGGTAGGCAGCACAATTCGTTCCTATCTTTCATACCTTTATGATGAAGGGAAAATAATTGCTCAGTTTGAAAACAATACACTTTTATGGAAAATCGTTTAATGAGAAGAAAACGAGCTTAAGTACAAGAACAATGACATGAAATTAATGTTTTCATGTCATTGTTCTTTAATTTTAAATACATCAGCTATATCAAACACAGCATTTTTAAGAGGAAAATTTATTATTTATTTTTATTTCTTCATTTTAGCAATGTCGCTTGCTATTTCAATAATCCAATCTTCCTGTCCGCCTACAGCTTTTCTTCTTCCGCATTCAATCAATATTTCTCTGACATCAACATTGAATCTTACAGCTGCTCTTCTGGCATGCAGCAAGAAGCTTGAATAGCATCCTGCATAACCTAATATCATAGTATCCAAATTTGTGTTTGTTTTAATTCCTTTTGATTCCAGTACGGGTATTAATGCATTTGAGACTGCATCCATGGTTTTGAACATGTCTGCATTTTTTTCATATTTCATCTTATCTAATACTGCAACCAGTACTTCTGTTGCTGTATTTCCTGCTCCTGCTCCCAGTCCTGAAAGTGATCCGTCAATATATGTTGCCCCTGCACTTATTGCTGCAAGTGAGTTTCCTATTGCAAGTCCTAAATTGTTGTGTGAATGGTGACCTACAGGTATGCTTAAATTTTTTACCATTGCTGTTATCTTTTCTGTTACATTAACCGGAAGCATTGCTCCTGCTGAGTCCGTACAGTATACTACGTCTGCTCCGTATGATTCCATCTTCCTAGCTTCCTCAACTATTTGCTCAACAGTTGACATATGTGCCATCATTAAGAATCCTACTGTGAACATTCCCATTTTTTTGGCTGCTCTTATATGCTGTGCTGAAACATCTGCTTCTGTTACATGTGTTGCAACTCTTACTGCTGTTGCTCCGTTTGCTTGTGCCTTTTTTAAATCTTCTACTGTTCCGATTCCCGGTATCAAAAGTACTGTCAGCTTTGAATTCTTTATAACCGTTGATGCTGCTTTTACTATCTCAAAATCATCATAGTCTGCAAATCCATAGTTTACTGTTGATCCTGTAAGTCCGTCTCCGTGTCCTACTTCTATTAAATCTATTCCTGCTGTATCAAGTGCTGACACTATTTTCTTTACATCGTCTGTGCTCCACTTGTGAGATACTGTGTGGCTGCCGTCTCTTAGTGTTGTATCTGTTAAAAATATCTTTGACATTATTTTGCACCTCCTTGTAATTGTTGCGCTTTCTTTTCTGCTATATAAACTGAAGCTGATGTTATTATGTCTAAGTTTCCTGAATATTTTGGCAAATAATCACCAAGTCCTTCTACTTGTATCATTGTTGTTACTATGTCATTTTGAATTATTGGTTCCAATAATATTTTATATCCCGGTACGAATGCATTCAGTTCTTTTACACAGTTATGAACTGCTTCTTTTATCACATCCAAATCTGTATTTTTTACTTTTGTGTATATTGTATTTCTCATGAAAATTGGAGGTTCCGCAGGATTCAAAACGATTATTACTTTTGCTTTATCTGCTCCGCCTACTTGTTCAAGTGCTTTTGTTGTTGTTACTGTGAATTCGTCTATGTTTGCTCTTGTTCCTGGTCCTGCACTCTTGCTGCTTATTGAAGATACTACTTCTGCATATACAACATCAGCCACTTTATTTATAGCTGCAACTATTGGAACTGTTGCCTGCCCTGCGCATGTTACCATGTTTACGTCTTTTTCATTTAACATTTCTGCTGTTAGGTTTACTGTTGGTACACAGTATGGTCCAACAGCTGCCGGAGTCAGGTCTATAGTAAAGTAGCCTGCTTCTTTTAATTTTGGAGATGCTGCTACATGAGCTGCTGCGCTTGTTGCGTCAAATACAATGTCTAGATCTGGATGATTATCCACCATATAATCTACTCCGCCTGCTGATGCATCTGCTCCAAAGCTTCTTGCAATCTCTAAGCCCTCAGATTCTTTTATGTTAACCACGCATTTTAATTCCAGGTATGGGCTTCTCTTAATTTTCATCATTAAGTCTATGCCTATGTTGCCCGGTCCGATGATTCCTACTTTTAATTTATCCAAAATATTACCTCCTATAAATTTTTAATTTAGATACTGATTTATTTTATACCAACCTGTTAAAGGCAGATATTAACTTATTAATGATTGTTTATAGTATTTATGAAATTACCAAAACCATCAAATTCTAATTCCTTGAATTCGCTCTTAATTGTAATATCCGGATTTTTTTCTGCATCTTCTTGCAGTGCCACGGATATCATTATTTCCTTCAAACTCAATGTATCTTTAATACGTACTATGCGCAGTGTCTTGCTGTCATCTACACAGCAAACTTTTATGGCAAGCTGAATGGCTTTTTTGTCATTGTCCATAACCATTGGAATGCTTGCACCTTTAATTGCAATAGCTGTAATTGCATTTGCATACATAGGTTCAAATTCCAATTTATCATATATTTTTCGAGTTGTAACATCTGACAATCCAACACCAAGTGCGCTGGTCATTGTCTCAGGTGTCAGATTCAAAGTTACTATGTTTTTTATGTGTATATCTTTATTTTTTGTACCAATCATGCAACGTCCGATTATATTAGGATCCATCCCGTCTCCGCTTATATTTTTGCCGATATAATCCACAATAAGAATGTCTATGTCATTTATAAGAAAACGCGGAAGCTGTTTTTTTGATTTAACTAGTAAAGCAGGTTCTTTTTCAATAATTTCTTCAGCCGGTATAAATATTAT
>JBASLQ010000265.1:0-4473 GCA_049656425.1 Sedimentibacter sp. | reverse complement strand
TCCATATCTCGCTGCCATCATAATTGTTGATCCTGCAAACCCACCGGCAGCAGCTGTTCCTGTAAATGCATTACCAACTATTAATCCTAATGTAGCTGGTATTGTTTGGTATGTCATAACTAAAATTACTGCGCATCCTAAAACATAGAATATTGCCATAAAAGGAACAAGTTTATCACATACACTTGCTATTCTTTTAACTCCGCCTATTATAACTATACCTGTTAATATTGTTAGCACTATACCTGTAATCCATGTAGGTGTTCCAAACTGATTTGCCATCATGTTTGATATCGAATTTGCTTGAACAGTATTTCCGATACCAAATGCTGCAACACTTCCAAAGAAAGCAAATGTATATGCAAGCGGTTTGTTTTTAAGTCCATATTCCAATACATACATTGGTCCACCAGCCATTGTTCCATCAGCTGTTTTTACTCTGTATTTAACAGAAAGAAGAGCTTCTGCATATTTTGTTGCTATACCGAAAACACCTGTCATCCAGCACCAGAAAACAGCTCCAGGTCCGCCTAATGCTATTGCAGTAGCAACACCAACTATGTTTCCAGTTCCGATTGTAGCAGCTAATGCTGTTGCAAGTGCACTAAACTGACTTACATCACCTGTTGCCAATTCATCTTTCGTAACTGAAAGTTTTATTGCTTTACCAATGTACTTTTGAATGAATTTAAGACGGAATGTTAAATAAAGATGAGTTCCAAATAATAAGATTACTAGAGGCCAGCCCCAAAGCCATCCATCAATTGTTGATACTAATTTTGCAATACTTTCCATTTCAAAACCTCCTATTAAATTATTTTATTATAACGCATACAAACGTATGCCTTAATTATAGTACTAGATTTTAATAATTACAATGTGTTTTTTGTATTAAATTGTTATTTTTTTTTCATATTTGAGATTTTTTTCACAGCGACTGAATTTTATTTCATTATCATCAAATCATCACATAGTTATCATTGTAACTTCACTTTTTGAACACATAAAAAAACTAGTCTATAGAAATTTGGTCTTCACACCATATGCAATATATATTATGACACAGACACTTATGACTTAAGAAGAAATTCACTGGAAAAACCAAACTACAAAGAAAAGCTCCGACTTCGAAGCTACGGAGTGCCTGGGGAAAATGACAATGTATTTTTGGAAATTAAGAAAAAATATGATCACACAGTATTTAAGAGAAGAATTTCTTTAAAATTGCATGAATATTACCTCTTCATTGATTTATTTTACGTATTTTATAATAACACCATCAATTAATTCCGTCCATATAAATTTAAGATTATTGTTCACTTTATTATACACTAAAATTCGAAGATTACACAACAAAAACAAAACTTATTGGATGATGAAGTCTTTGAATAATTTTCATCTTTTATATTTTACTTTATAATAAATAATAAACTATGCTTTATTTATTACATCTTAAAAATCATGTATAAAACAGAAATTAATTCTGATTATACATGATTTTAAGTTTAAGTACATAAAATTCTTTATCATTGCTCTTTAATGTATCCTAACCTATAAGCATCCAATAGCATTTCTAATTCCTTTATCTGGGATTTTAGTTCTTCACCGACATCTGTATCTCGTACCCTTTTTCTTTCAACTTCCTTTTCCAACACCATAGTAGTAGAATGAATATCTTTTTCTTCTTTTATAGCTATTTGCGTAGATTCAAACGGATCATGAGAAACCATTAAAAGTCCGTAAGAATTATATATAAGAGTATAGCCTGCGATGCCTGTAGTATCTTGATAAGCTTTTGAAAAACCACCATCAATAACTAAAAGTTTGCCATTTGCTTTTATAGGACTTTCTCCATTTTTGCTTTTAACAGGAACATGACCATTTATAATGTGGGAGACCTCAGGATTCAACCCAAATTCCTCAAAAATTAATCTGCACATTTTTTCACTGTCTTCTAACTTAAAATAATGACTTTTCTTTTCAACATGAGTTTCCTTATCATCTATAAAATACCTTTCAAATGTAGTCATTTTGTCCTTGCCGAATAAAGGAGAATCAGGACCGGTCCACATATACCAGGTTAAATCCATACCATATAATTTTGCTTCGGGATTATTTTCATGGAAATACCCTTCCCTGACTAAAATCTCAAGTCTGTCAAAATAAGATTTGCCGCTGTATGATTTACCTGAAGAACCTATTTTAACGCTTTTAAAACTGCCATCTTCATTTACCGGAATACAACCATGATACAGTAAATTAGAATTAAACTTTAAATACATGCTTCCATTTGTAAAAAGAAACCTCACATGTTTTTGAAGTTTTTCACTGTTTAAAAATGATGACTTCAATTTTTCCATCAGTTCTTTTTCCTCTTTAGTTAGTTCATAAGGAATGTCAGGGTTAATAGTAGGAAAATTTTTATCATTCAATTCGTAAATTATTCCATTCAGGTTAATTGTACCATCTTTATAATTTATTTTATTTAATAAAAGTCTGTCTTCCATGCCAAAGTGCGGACGCCTTTTAATTATTTCGCCTTCTAATTTAAATTGTATTATAGTAATAGCTTTATGCATTTTTGCAGTAAGCTTTAAATCATTTTCGTTATAAACAATGTCACTTTTCACTTTAGGTTTAAATGCAGTGCAATCATCATTGCTATAAAATTCTAATGCAAATGTAGCTAAAGGGAGCATATTTATTCCATATCCATCTTCAATTGTGTCTAAGTTTACATATCTGGCACAGATTCTGATAACTGTCGCAATACAAGCTTCACTTCCGGCAGCTGCACCCATCCACAGCACATCATGATTTCCCCATTGGATATCCACAGAATGATAATTCATAATTGTATCCATTACAACATCCGCACCGGGTCCTCTGTCAAATATATCCCCTACAATATGAAGTCTGTCTATAACTAATCTTTGAATAAGCTTTGACATTGAAATTATAAATTCATCAGCCCTTCCAATTCTTATGATTGTATTTATTATTTCACTGTAATATTCTTCTTTGTCAAATTCTTCCGGACCTTTGTGCATGAGTTCATCAATTATGTATGCAAATTCATTTGGTAAAGCCTTTCTGACTTTCATGCGTGTATACTTGAATGCTGCTTTTCTGCTGACTTCTACCAGTCTGTACATGGTAATCTTATACCATTCTTCTATATTTTCTTCTTGCTTATGAATAATTTCCAATTTCTGTTCCGGATAATAAATAAGCGTTGCAAGACTTTTTATATCTTTCTCGCTCATTGTATTACCAAAGACTTCCGTAATCTTTCGCTTTATATTTCCCGAGCCATTTCTCAACACATGGTTAAAAGACTCACACTCTCCATGAATATCAGACAAAAAGTGTTCGGTACCTTTAGGAAGATTTAAAATTGCTTGTAAATTTATTATTTCAGTACATGCTGAAGCTATTGTAGGATATTGTTTGGATAAAAGTTTTAAATATCTTAGTTCTTCCCCTAATTCTTGAATTGAATCATCATCAGAATATGTCATATTAAATCTCCTTTATAAGATATTCTCTATTTGAGGATATTATAGTTATATATATTATAACAGAAATATCATATATGTCATATAGATAAAAAGAAAAATGTCTCTTAAAATATTTCATCTTATTCTTTATTTTTTATTTTTGCATGCACATAAATCTTGCATCTTGCATTTATCAAATGTTGCACAATCAGATTGGTAACAAGGTACCTCACTGATTTTTTTAATCAGGTAATCGTATAACTCCCTGTTTTCACTTACAAATTCATCGCTGATTTTGTAATATGTCCACTGTGCATTTTTGTAGCTTTCCAAAATGCCGGCTTTTTTGAGCACCGTCAGATGTCTTGATGCATTAGACTGCGTCAGTTCTAAGCACTCTTCGATTTCACATACGCACATTTCGCTTTTTAAAATTTGTGATAAAATTCGTAACCTTGTTTCGTCTGCTAAAGCTTTTAAAATTTCTATCAACTTATCAACCCCTTACTTTTCTATTTTACACCATTTTTCATTAATGTATTTAATACCGTTGATATTCTAAGTAATTCTGGAATTACTATTTTAAGTTCTTCATCGCTTTTTTCTGTTGGATCATCTAAGCTGGATAATTTTCAAAAACATCACTTACAAAATGTTTTCCAAGTGCTTCTGCTATTTGTCTTCTACATGAATTGTGGACACAGATAAATGCCACCTTTGGCTATTACCTTCCATACATTCTCCTTAGTATTAGTTTTATAGTTAATGAAATTACATCTCCTGTAATATTATTATATCAACATGTACTCATATGTCTATATGAAATTTGTGACCATTTTGTTAAATTTTTGTAACCTCAATTTTTGTAAAAATAATAAATTAGAATCCTAAATTTCAATTATTGACAAAAGACACATTATTTGTGAATTCAGCTCTGAAAGTATCTCTAACCAATCATTTATGATATCCCTCC
>JBASLQ010000264.1:0-3318 GCA_049656425.1 Sedimentibacter sp. | reverse complement strand
GTTTTTATCATTTCCTCATAAAATTCCCGATGAACTCCTACTTCCCTATTTTTTCTTGTATAAAACCATTTTAAAAGTTTGACTAAGTATTTTCCTTTAACTCTAACTCTAAGGTCATCTTTGCTTGTTCCATCGATAGGCAAATGATCATCATCTGAAAGTTCAAAGTTTCTTTTTGTTTCTTTAAAACTTTCTAGCATTTTGAATACCCCCCCAACAGGTTGATATTGATCAATTCTAGATCCCTTTATTAATAAATATTTATTATCTGCTTTTATTTGAAACAAATAGGATATACTCACTCTTATCTCTGTATTCCATAAGAATTTTGAGTATATAGCCATGCGAATGTTTTTTCGACTTTCAAATATAAACTTAAATATCCATAACAGCCACCCTGTTACTAACCCCGCAACAACTGATAAAACAAAGCTTGCAGTATTAACACTCATGTAAAAGCTCCTTAATATCCGATCTATTAATTTCTTGTACGTATCACCTATCTAATCATCTATAAAAACGACATTTGAACCCTTGATATCACTAGGGTGTTCAATGTAATCCCAACCCCATCTCCACCACTCTATAATAAAATCTATTTATCCATCCCCTCATACTTCTTTGCCCAATCCCTCTTAAGTAAACTTATGATTGCCCCAAAAAAGCACCTAACATCCATCAAAAAACCAATCTTCTCAACATATTCCCCATCAAATCTAGCCTCATCTTCTATCGTCGCTATATCCATATCATTAATCTGCGCCCAACCAGTAATCCCCGGTCTAATACCATTAGCACCATTCATGTCTCTACTATTAATCAAATCATACTGATTAGAACGAGCCGGCCTTGGTCCAATTATTGACATCTCACCTTTTAAGATATTAATAAACTGCGGCAACTTATCTAAGCTTGTCTTACGTAGAAACTTACCAACTCTAGTAATATACTGATCTGGATTCTCAAGAAGATGTGTTTGAATACCTCTAGGAGTATCTACCTTCATAATTCTAAATTTCAATTTAGTAAAACGGGTCTCATGTATTCCTACACGCCTTTGTCTATAAAGTACTGGCCCTATTGAGTCAATCTTGATTGCGATAATTAAAATCAAATAAACAGGTGATAACATAACAAGCCCTAAAAATGAAATAACTATATCAATTAATCTTTTTATTTTTAAGTAACTCATAACCATACCCCCTATGATTTTAATATTATTGGGAAATGTGTAACCTCCCAACTGAGATTCTTCACTACGTTCAGAATGACAAAAATATTGCGATGACAAAATGCGTTAGCAACAACGGTTTCCTCAAGCTATGCTGTTTCCGAGTTTAAAACTCGCAATAAAGCTTCGTTATCAACTATACTTGTTTCATTTTCACATTCTGTATTCACTTGTTCAGTTACATAATCTGATTGCTCAGTTGCATTATTTGGTGTTATTTTATATGTAGGTACTAAATCTTCTATTAATTTTAATTCCGCTTCTTCATCCATTTCAAAAGCAGCCTTTTGTAATTTAATTATCATTTCAATTAAATGGGACTCATTAAGTTTCATAGGTTTTTCTACAAATATCTTATCTATTTCCGTCTTGATTTGTCCACTATCTTTTGTTATTAAAAGCTCTTCATATAGCTTTTCGCCTGGTCTTAAACCTGTATAAACAATTTTTATGTCTTTGTCCGGAACCAACCCTGCCAGCTTTATTAAATCTTTTGCCAAATCTTTTATTTTTACGGGTTCTCCCATGTCGAGAACAAATATTTCTCCTCCATTGGCTATTACAGAAGCTCTAAGTACAAGCTGGACTGCCTCTGGTATTGTCATGAAGTATCTGGTTATTTCTTCGTGGGTAACTGTAACAGGGCCTCCTATTTTTATCTGCTCCATGAACAATGGAATTACTGAACCATTGCTGCCCAATACATTGCCAAATCTAACCGCCACAAAATCAGTCTTACTGTGCTGGTTAAAGGCTTGTACTATCATTTCACATACTCTTTTTGTAGCTCCCATTATATTTGTAGGGTTTACTGCCTTATCTGTTGATATGAGGACAAATTTCTGTACTTTATACTTATTTGCCATAAAAACTATGTTGTACGTTCCTATTACATTATTTTTTATGGCTTCCTCCGGGTTATTCTCCATGAGTGGAACATGCTTGTGTGCTGCAGCATGAAATACTATATCTATGTTCTTCACAGAAAATATTTGCTCTAATTTACCTTTATCTCTTACTGAGGCTATTTGAACCTCCATGTTCAATTTATTTCCATAATCACGTATGAGCTCCTGTTGTATATCGTACGCGTTATTTTCATATATGTCTAGTATTATTAAATTTTTTGGGGAATATGAAGCTATTTGTCTGCAAAGTTCTGAACCAATTGAACCGCCTCCACCTGTAACAAGGACAACTTTGTTTTTTATGTATTCCTTGGTTAAATGACAATCTATTTCAATAGGTTCTCTGCCAAGTAAATCTTCTACCAACACATCTCTTAATTTACTAATCAAATCTTTTGAATTTTTGTTGTCGATTAAGCTATAGATTTCCGGCAAAAATTTAAGTTTGCACTGAGTGTTTGCACAAATGGTCAATATGCGCTTTTTGTTTTCTTTATCTATTGAAGGCATTGAAATTATTATTACTTCTATATCATACTTCTTAACCATTTCTATTATGGTATTTGTATTTCCCGCAATTGGGACACGCTCAATGTTTCTGCCAATTTTTGTGGCATCATCATCTATTATACATTTAACATTGTATTTGTTGTGATTGTTTGTTTTTATTTCATTGAGCATAATATATGTAGCCTGGCCGGCTCCAACTATCATTACATTTGTTACATCATTGCCTGATAAATTCTTATTGCTTTCTCGTCCAATAATGAGAAGGGATCTATATACTAATCTGGCTGTAATAGACAGAAGCGATGAAATAGAAGCTGCTACCGGATATACGTATACATCAATGTCTATTTTTAATGCTTTTGTAAAAAAGCAGAAAAATATATTTGCTAAAATTGAAGAAATCAGGCAGAAGCATAAGTCAATAACGCCTGTATATCTCCACATATTTTTGTATACTTTCAATATGATAAACGTCCCCACATAAATTACAGTATAAATTAGGACAGTATTTTTGATAATATCAATCTTGATTTGATTTAATCCACTTATTGCAAATGAAGTGATGTAGGATACCATTGCAATGCAAAAATCAATCACTAAAGGAATGTGTCTGCGATATTTGTGTAGAAAATTATAAGTTTTTAAATATATTGTCATTTCAATACCCCT